>NZ_JBZQEK010000160.1:0-19088 GCF_058719085.1 Candidatus Benthicola sp. | reverse complement strand
TGAACGACGGGGCGTTGTACGACCGGCTGACCGCGGCGACCGAGAACATCCAGGCGGCCACCGAAGAGATCGCCCTGCTTACCCGGGACGTGCGTGCCGATCCCGAGAAGTATCTGGGCAGCATGAAGTTCTCGGTGTTCTAGCGCTCACGGAACCGACGGAGAGCTCACCTCAGCCACCGAATGACGAAATACAGGACGACGAGGCCTGCCGCCGCCAGGAGCGCTCTCTTGCTGATGAGCGGCCACCTCGAGGGAGGGCCCTCGGCGACTGAATAGGTGCCCGTCCGCCTCACCCCTTCCCGGTTCACCTCGAAGAACCACGCCAGGATCACGGCGATCGGCAGCCCCGCGGCGGCCGCACCCCAGACATAGATGTCCATGTCCGTGACCTCGAAGTCCTCCAGGAGGGCCCGGGTTGCCTCCACCACGACCCAGGCCGTCATCAGGTATACCATGACCACGTTGGGTACCTTGCGTCGCCTCAGTTCCCCCCAGAAGGTCAACTTCCCGCCGCGCGCAGGCGCCACGCCGACCGTGGTCGTGTGCCCCGCCGATCCCGGAAGCGAGATCGGTCCCGAGCTTCCAACGCCCACGTACCCTCCCGTCGACAGGCCCGCCGCCAGTTGAACCGCATCTCCGAACTGGCCCGCGGTGGCGAACCTATCCACCGGCAAGCGAGCCAGGGCCTTGAGAACGGCCGCTTCGAGGGGTTCCGGGACCGTCTCCCGGAGAAGGGACAGAGCGACCGGTGATTCCGACTGTCTCCGAACCATCGTGATCTGCGGGGTGCGGCCGGCGAGAGGCGCCTCCCCCGCGAGCATCTCGTAGGTCATGCAGGCGAGCGAGTACACGTCGCTTCGCCCATCCAGCTCCGCCTCGCCTCGCGCCTGTTCAGGACTCATGTACGCCGGCGTTCCCACCGCCATGCCGGTCTCCGTCAGACGCTCCCCTCCGCCCATCGTGATGGCCCTGGCGATCCCGAAGTCGGTGATCAGGGCGTGCCCCCGAGTCAGGAGGATGTTCTCGGGCTTGATGTCCCTGTGGATCACCCCCTGGGCATGCGCGTAATCGAGTGCATCGGCGACCTCGGCCGTGATCCGGACGGCCTCCTCGATCGGGAGGATTCGCTCGCGCTTGAGCCGGTCGCGAAGGGATTCCCCCTCCACGCAGGGTGTGACGTGGAACAGCAGGCCCTCGGCGTCTCCGGAGTCGTACAGGGGCAGGATGTGCGGATGAAGGAGGTGTGCGGCGATCTCGATCTCCCGCAGGAAGCGCTGCGCCCCCACCGAGGCCGCGAGCTCGGGAAGAAGCACCTTGAGAGCCACGGTCCGGTCGTGACGGGTATCCCGGGCCTCGAAGACCATGGACATCCCACCTCGCCCCATCTCCTCCAGGACTTCGTAGCGGCCTTCCACCGCCTTCTCGAGACGCTCCCTCAGCTTCGCCACCGCCTACAACCCCGTCGGATGATCGATGAAGCGGCAATCGAGGCCATAGCGCTCCCCCAGCAGGTCCCCGATCGCTCGAACTCCGAAGGTCTCCGTGGCATAGTGACCGGCGTAGATCACGTTGAGGCCCAGCTCGGTGGCCTCGTGGAAGGTGTGGTGCCGCCCTTCGCCCGTCACGAAGGTGTCGAGGCCCTCCTCGTGCGCCTGCACGATCATCGAATCGGCGGCGCCGGTGGCGACGCCGACCCTCCTCACGTGCTCGGGACCCCCTTCGATCACCATCGGAGGCTCGCCGCACGCCGCTTCGACGCGCACGGCGAGGTCGCGCAAGGAGAGATCCGCCACGCCCCACACCCCGAGGCCGTCGAGTTCGGCCCAGCGGCCGAACCGGCCCTCCTCCTCGACATCCAGCGCCCGCAACAGGAGCGAGTTGTTTCCGACCTCCGGATGCAGGTCGAGCGGCAGGTGCGCGCTGTAGAGCGCCATGTCCGAATCCAGCAGGGTCTTGAGGCGACGGTACGAGCGACCGGTGACCGGAAGCGGCTCACCCCAGAACAGGCCGTGGTGGACGATCAGGAGATCCGCCTCGTTCCGGGCAGCCTCGTCGATCGTGGCCTGACACGCGTCGGTGGCCACACAAACGGTCTCGATCGGAGACCGGCAGTCGACCTGAAGCCCGTTCCACGCTCCCGGGTAGTCGGGGATGCTTCGAACTCCGAGGTATTCGTCGAGGAACTCCACCAGCTCACGCAGGTCCACGTCCCTCTCCTATTCCCCCGGGGCCGACGTTCGGACCCGGGTTCTCAGTAGGCCCTGGCCCGCACCACCTCTCCGGTGGACGGGGCACCACACAGGCACCGCCCCGGCTGCACGTCGGAGCGGAACTCCTCGTCCGGGATCACCCGGATCGTCGCCTTCGTCTCCTCCTTCACCTTCTGCTCGCACTCCGCCTCACCGCACCACCCGGTGAAGACGAAGCCACCTTCACCCTCCATGAGGGCCTTGAAGTCTTCGTAATCTTCCACTCCCCGCACCGTCGCCGACTCGCGGCGCTCGGTGGCCGCCGCCAGCAGCTCTGCCTGCAATCCCGAGAGCATGTCCCGGAGCGCCTGTCCGATCCCCTCCATGGGCATCGGCACCTTTCGATCCACGTCGGGCGCAGTGAAGCGCCGCACCGTCATCACGCTCCCGGAAGCCACGTCCCGCGGCCCGATTTCGAGTCGCACCGGCACCCCTCGGCGCTCCCACTCGTAGTACTTCGAACCCGGGTTCAGCCCCTCGCGTGCGTCGAGGTGGACGCGTACGCCGGCCCCCTCGAGGTCGCTCCGGACCTGTTCGCCGGCTGCGAGCACTTCGGCCCGCTGCTCCTCGTCTCTCCAGATGGGCACGATCACGGCCTCGTACGGAGCCAGCCGGGGAGGAAGTATCAGCCCCCCGTCGTCGCCGTGGGTCATGATCAGGCCGCCGATGAGCCGGGTGGACACACCCCACGATGTGCTCCACACGTGCACGTGCTCGCCGTCTTCCGTCTGGTACCGGACGTCGAAGGCCCGGGCGAAGTTCTGGCCGAGGTTATGGCTGGTCCCGGCCTGGAGGGCCTTGTTGTCCTTCATCAGGCCCTCGCAGGCGTACGTGCGGAGCGCGCCGGCGAACCGCTCTGCATCGGTCTTCAAGCCCGTGATGACGGGCATCGCCATCCACTCTTCCATGAAGGTCCGATACACGCCCAGCATGCGGCGGGTCTCCTCCTCGGCTTCCTCCAGGGAGGCGTGTGCGGTGTGTCCCTCCTGCCACAGGAACTCCGTGGTGCGCAGGAAGGGCCGTGTGCGCATTTCCCACCGCACCACGTTGGCCCACTGGTTCAGCAGCACGGGAAGATCCCGGTAGGAGTGGATCCAATCCCGGAGGATGGGCCAGATGATCGCCTCGGACGTGGGCCGCACGACCAGGGGCTCCTCCAGCTCCGCTCTTCCCGCGTGCGTCACGATCGCCGTTTCGGGCGCGAAACCCTCGACGTGCTCGGCCTCCCGATCGAGAGAGGACTTGGGCAGGAAGAGCGGGAAATAGGCGTTCTGGTGCCCGGTCGCCTTGAACATCCCGTCCAGGGCCGCCTGCATCAGCTCCCAGATTCGGTATCCATATGGACGGATCACCATGCAGCCCCGCACCGGGGAATGGCTGGCCAGTTCCGCCTGCTGAACGATTTCGTTGTACCAGGCCGAGAAGTCCTCTGCCTGGGGAGTCAGTCCCCTGCCGTTCGACATGCCCTCTGCGCTCCTCGTGTCGGATCCAACCGACCGTTACCGTTTGCCGTCTCAGTCATCCGGGTGGGGGCCGGCGAGTACGTCATCGAGACCGATCGTCGTCTCTTCGCCGCTGTCCATGGCCCGCACCTTCACCTCGTTCCTTGCCAGCTCCTCCGGCCCTACCACGATCGCTCGCCGGGCCCCCGCCTGGTGGGCCGCCTTGAACTGGCGTCCGATGCTGCGGCCACGGTAATCGTAGCCCACGCTTCGCCCCCGGGCACGGAGCGCGTGTGCGATGCGGAGAGCCGCCGGCAGCTCCTCGTCCGACACGTAGATCACGAAGTCGTCCAGCTCCCTGGCCGGCTTCGGCGCGAGACCGCGGTCCTGGAGCAGCTCTCCGAGGACCACGTCCCCCATTCCGAACCCGAGGGCGGGCAGCGAAGGGCCTCCAACCGCTTCCAGGAGCTGGTCGTACCGGCCGCCGCCACAGATCGCTCGGAAGGAGCCGCGACGGTCCCAGAGCTCGAATACGAGGCCGGTGTAATACGCGAGGCCGCGGACGAGACGGATGTCCAGCTGCACGTAGCTCTCGAAACCGGCGGCAACCATCAGCGAAGCGAAGCGGCGCAGGCGCTCCACGCTGGCTTCCACTCGCGCATTGCCTCCGAACCGCTCGGCGATCTCGTCCAGGCTCGTGCCGCCGAGCTCCAGCACTCGCGCGGCCACGTCGGCCGCGACACCCGCCTCCGCGAGTCGGTCACGGACCCACTCCTCGGACTCACGGTCCGCCTTGTCGAGCACGGCGAAGGCGGCGGGCTGCGCCCCTTCCGGAATGCCCAGCTCTGCCAGGACGCCCGAAATCAACTCCCGGTCGGAGTACCGCGCCACGAAATCGTCGGAGTCGAGGCCAAAAGCTCGCAGAACGTCGATCGCCGCGCACAGGACTTCGGCGTCCGCCGTGATGGAGGTCTCTCCCACGATGTCCACGTTCAGCTGGAAGTGCTCACGCAGCCTTCCCTTCTGTGGACGCTCGTACCGAAACAGCTGTGGTATCGAAAACCACTTGATCGGCTTCGGCAGCCCTCCGGCCCGTGCCGCCACCATGCGCGCAAACGTCGGGGTCATCTCGGGCCGCAGGGCGACCTCCCGTCCCCCCCGGTCCGTAAAGCCGTACAGCTGCCCGACGATCTCCTCGCCGGACTTCTGCGTATACAGGTCCAGGCTCTCCAGCGGTGGACCATCGTATTCGACGAAGCCGTAGCGACGCGCCACCTCCCGCCAGGTGCGGAAGATGTACGAGCGCAGGGCCAGATCGGCCGGATAGAAGTCCCGGAACCCGGGTAAGCTGGATGAGGTCATGTGACCGCCAATGTATGAGAGCGCTCGGGACACCGGCAACAGAAAACGCCGACCCGAAGGGGCCGGCGCGTTCCGGGAGCCTCCGCACGACGCTTCCTGGAGTCAGCCCGCTCGGCAGTACCGATCGTAGGCGTCCTTGAGGTCGACCGCGATGTCCCGGGCGTCCCTTCCCTCGATCTGGTGCCTCTCGAGCATGAAGACGTGCTCGCCGTTCCGAAACAGTGCCATGGACGGGCTGGACGGGCGGAATCCCGGCAGGTACTCCCGCGCCCGTTCCGTCGCTTCGACATCCTGACCGGCGAACACCGTGGCGACGCGATCCGGCTGAGCCTCGTGCGCGCGTGCGATGGCCACCGCGGGCCTCGCGTTCGCCGCCGCACAGCCACAGATCGAGTTGATGACGAGGAGCGTGGTGCCGCTCGAATCTCCGAGCAGCCGATCGACATCATCGGGCGTGACCAGTTCCTCGGCCCCGAGGCGGACGAGTTCGTCTCGCATGGGCCGCACGGCTTCCGGATCGTATCTCATGCCATTCCTTTCAATCTTCGGGTACGATGCGAGCCCGCGCGTCACCCACCGTGTGCGCGGATCCGGTCACGACTACCGTTCCGTGGGCAGCGAGTTCCCTGGCCCGATCCAGCGCCCGCGCGAAGTTCTCTTCCACCTCCACCGAACCACTGCACACCGCTCGTCGGACCGTCTCCGGATCCCACCTCCGCTCCCGGGGAGACGAGGGCGCCACCGTCAGCACGCTCGCCGAGACCTGCGCGAACAGGGGGCCGAGCATTTCCTCCCACGGCTTGTCCCCCAGAACGGCCACGAGGAGGACCCGCGGACCGGGGACCGGAAGGCTCTCGAGCAGGAAGCAGAGCTGACGGGTGGCCTCGGGATTGTGTGCGATGTCGAGGATCCAGGGCCCGTCTTCCGTCCACACGTGCTCGAAACGACCGGGCCACGACAGGGCGCCGAAGCCAGAGGCCACGGCGTCGCGGCTCACGGCCGACTCGAACGATTCGAGAGAGCGGATCGCCAGGGCGGCGTTCCGAGCCTGGTGATCGCCCACCAGCGGAATCCGCACTCCAAGGCCGTCTGCCCAGCCGTCCGAGCGATACGCGAAGGTGGTTCCATCGAGGCTCACCGACACGTCGCTCGCCTCGAACGCCTCTCCGTATGGATCCACGTGCGCGCCGACCTCACGGGCCCGCGACTCGATGGCCTGACGCGCCGTGGGATCGAGCGGCCCGATCACGCACGGGACTCCGGGCTTGAGGATGCCGGCCTTCTCGGAAGCGATCTCCGCCAGGTCGCTCCCGAGGTACTCCGAGTGGTCCCGGTCGACCGAGGAAATCACGGTGGCTCGCGGTTCGAGCACGTTCGTGGCGTCGAGACGCCCTCCCAGTCCGACCTCCGCAGAGATCACTTCGCAGCCCGCCCGTCGGAAGGCCTCGAAGGCCAGCACCGTCGTGGCCTCGAAGAACGAGGCGTCGGTGGCCTCGGCCAGCGGTAGGACCGCGGCCGCGCAGGCCTCGAGCAGTTCGGAGTCGATCGGGGTGCCGTCGATGCGAATGCGCTCCGCGAAGTCGCACAGGTGTGGAGAGGTGTACAAGCCCGTCCGGTGCCCGGCCCTCCGGAGCGCGGTCTCGACCAGGGCCGCCGTCGATCCTTTACCGTTGGTGCCACCGACGTGGACCGCGTCGGCGACCCGGTGTGGGTTGCCGAGAGCGGCCAGCATGGCACGCGTTCGATCCAGTCCCCAGCGGATGCGATGGGCCGGCTGGTGCCGGAGCAGGCTCTCGAGTGCGGACAACGCGGAAGAATCCGGGCGGTACCGGCGAAAGACGTGGCCGGCGTCAGGTCATGTGATGGAGGAGCAGAGCCACGGTGTCCCGCATCTCCCCTCTGGGCACGATTCGGTCCACCATGCCGTGATCCTTGAGAAACTCGGAGCGCTGAAAGCCCTCGGGCAGGTCCTGTCGGATCGTCTCCTTGATGACGCGCGGCCCGGCAAAGCCGATCAGAGCCCCGGGCTCCGCCAGATTGACGTCGCCCAGCATCGCGTAGCTCGCCGTGACCCCCCCGGTCGTGGGGTGCGTGAGAATGCTGACATAGGGGAGACCGGCCGCACCGAGTCTCTGCAGGGCAGCCGAGGTCTTCGCCAGCTGCATGAGGGAGAAGATGCCTTCCTGCATGCGGGCCCCTCCCGAGGCGGACACGATCACCACGGGCGCCGAGCGCTCCACGGCTCGTTCGACCATGCGGGCGATCTTCTCACCGACGACCGATCCCATCGATCCGCCGATGAAGCCGAAGTCCATGATCCCCGCGCACACTTCGCGGCCTTCCATCCGGCCCGCTCCGGTGAGAACGGCGTCGTAGGATCCCACCTTCGTTTCCGCGTCCCGGATTCGCTTCGTGTAGGGCTTCGAGTCCACGAAGGAGAGTGGATCTGCCGAACGCAATCCGGGATCGAACTCCTCGGCGAGACCGTCATCGAAGAGCATTTCGGCGTATTCGGGCGCCGAGATCCGGAAATGGTGCCCGCACTCGGGACACACGCGGTGGTTTTCCTCGAGCCGCCGCGTGTACAGGATCTCCCCGCAGCCGTCGCACTTCTCCCACACGTCCGCGGCGAGTTCCCTCTTCTGCGCCACGAGCTTCTGCTTTTCCTTGCGAAACCAGGCCATTCTACCTCGCTCGATCCGTACCGGGGCGAGCGGAAATATAACTCCGTCCCGGCCCGTGGCGAAGGTGGCCGCCCCCGAACCGCCTTCAACTCTCCCAGGCGACCCTGGATACGAGGCCGAGACCCACGAAGGTCGTGAGGAGGAACGACCCTCCGTAGCTGATGAAGGGCAGCGGGAGACCGGTCACCGGCATGAGCCCCACGGTCATGCCGATGTTGATGACGAGATGGGCGAACCAGACGGCGAAGAAGCAGAATACGACGAGGCTTCCGAATCCCTCCGTCTCCGAGGCGATCTTGAGGACGCGTCTCAGGAACCAGGCGAGTGCGAACAGGAAGAGGAGGACTCCGATCAGGCCCAGCTCCTCACCGACGACCGAGAAGATGAAATCGGTGTGTTGTTCCGGGAGGAAGGCCAGCCGCTTCTGCGGGCCCTGGCCGAATCCCTGTCCGGTGACCCCACCCGAACCGATGGCGACCTTGGACTGAATGAGGTGCCAACCCGCCCCGCGGGGATCCACACCCGGATCGAGAAAGACCAGAAGACGCTTCTGCTGGTAGGGCGCGAGGCGATTCCAGAGGGGTGCGGCGAGCGCGCCCGCCGCGAGATTGGCCAGCGCCACGGTCACGGCTTCGCCGATGAACGGGCGTCGAAGGTACAGTCCGAGGATCACGACCACGAACCACACGCCCCAGATGGCTGCCGAGAAGCCGAGAATGAGGCTGACCCCCGGACTGACCAGCATGAAGATCGTGAACAGCGGCGTACCGGCCCAAAAGAGGGCGCTGACCAGGATGACGACGAAGATGAGCGCGCTCCCGAGGTCCGGCTGCGCCATCACCAGAAGGAATGGCACGGCCACGGCAGCCACCGGCTTCCACAGGTCGAACAGGGCGACCGGCGGCTCTTTCCGGGATCCGAGCAGCCGGGCAAGCAGCAGGATCGTCGCCAGCTTCGCCGGCTCCGCCGGCTGAAACCCGATGGCGCCGAAGCGCAGCCAGCTGCGCGTATTCGGCCCGCCTCCGACCACGAGCACGATGAGAAGCAGCAGGATCGAGAAGGCGTAGATCCACGGGGTGACCCATTCGAGCCAGCGCATCGGAAGTCGGGAGACCAGACCGAACGCGGCGATCGCCAGAAAGAGCCAGGCCAGTTGGCGGCGCCACGCTCCCGCGACCCCGGAAGCCAGATCGACTTGGCCGGCCGACCAGATCATGGCGATTCCCATGATCGCGAGGACGAGAGCCGCTCCGAGGAGAGGAAGGTCGCCGACGCCGCGAAGCCGGGAGGGTCGCTCGACCCTCACCGCGTGGCTCCGATGCCGGACGGAGGCTCCGGACTTGCAGGGAGCGGAGACCGACTCTCGACCGGCCGGTCGTAGGGAACCCCTTCCGCGGCCAGGTACCGCGCCACGACCTGCGAAGCGAACGGAACGGCACGCGAGGTCTGATTGTCCGGATGGCCGTTTTCGACGATGGCGGCGATGACGATGCGCGGGTCGTGTGCGGGAGCGAATCCCACGAACCAGGAATGCGGCTCTCCGTGGGGATTCTGCGCCGTACCGGTCTTGCCCGCGAGCGTCCAGCCCTGCGGTCGCTGCCAGTAGGCCGTGCCCCCCGGCTCGTTGACCACCCGGGTGAGCGCCGACACGAGCTCGGCCCGATGGGTCTCAGACAGTTCGAGTGCCCAGTCCTCCCGTACCTGCTCCAACACCTCGGACTGCAGAAGATGCGGCACCACCGGGGACTGCCCGGTGGCGAGGGCGGAATAGAACTGGGCCATGCGGAGCAGCGTCTGCTCGGTCTCCCCCTGGCCGATGGACAGATTCAGCACCACGGACTCGGTCCACCCACGCCGACCGAACCTCCGGTCGTACCAGTCGCGGGAAGGCGGGAATCGACCGGCGATCTCACCCGGAACATCGATCCCGGTGGCCTGGTTGAAGCCGAGTCCATCCACCCCGGTCAGCAGCGAGTCCAGCCCGATCCTCATGCCGAGCTGGTAGAAGTAAACGTTGCAACTCTCCTTGATCGCACCGGACAGGTCGAGCGGACCGTGCCCCTCCGGCTTCCAGCACCGAAACGGTCGCCGCCCGTACTGCAGTGCCCCCCGACAGGCCGTCGGCATGTACGAGTCGATTCCGACCAGTTCCTCCCGCAGGCCGAGAGTCGAGACGACGAGCTTCCAGGTCGAACCGGGCGGGTAGAGGGCCGCAGCGGCGCGATTCAGAATCGGTTGATTCGGGTCGTCCCGGATGGCCGACCAGTCCGCCTGTGAGATCCCCCCCACGAAGAGGTTCGGATCGAAGCTGGGGTGGCTGTAGAAGAGAAGGACCTCCCCGTTCCGTGGATCGAGTGCGACCGCCCCCCCCACGTCGTCGTCGGGGAAGATGGAATCGGCGAACTGCTGGAGGGCGAGATCGAGGGTGAGGTTCAGATCCGTGCCGGGCTCCGGCGACCGTTCCCGGTCGGAGGGGAACTCCCGCACGATCGAGCCGCGAGCATTGACTTCCACGTAGCGAGTGCCCGCGGTGCCGGCCAGCACCGACTCGTACGAACGCTCGATCCCCTGTTTGCCCACGATCCGACCCGCTTCGTACTCGACGAACTCGTCCGTGTCCAGCTCGGACTCGCTGATCTCCCCTACGTATCCGATGGCATGGGCGACCACCGGTCCCGCCGGATAGCGACGACGCGGGTGCGTGTCGATGACCACACGCCTGAAGTCCGGCCGCCTCTCCTCGACGGCAGCCACCTCGGCGAAGCTGAGATCGTCACGAACCAGCACGGGAAGCTGCGGATTGCGGGCCCTGCGCTGCAGGATCGCCGCCATCGCAGCCTCATCCAGGTCGAGGTAGGGGGCCAGCCGCTCCAAAGTCGCGCGGGCGGAGTCGGGCGGGGCCGGAAGAAGCGACAGGGAGTAGCCCGGAATGCTCTCCGCCAGCAGGCGTCCGTTGCGGTCGTAGATCGCCCCCCTCGCGGCGGGGACCGGGATGGGCCGCAGGCGGTTGTTGCGGGACTGGAGATCATAGTCCCCTCCGCCGAGGACCTGGAGCCGGAAGAACGCCCCGCCCAGCACCAGGATGACCAGGATCAGCGTACCGAGCGCCGCCCGAGATCGCCGGGCCCGGCTCAGCCGAGCTACCTCGCCCGCGGTCATGAACCGCTCATGGCCTGCGCAGAGCCCCGGCCACGGACTCGGCTGCCCCGCAGAGAACTGCCGTGCCCAGCGCGCTGATGGGCGCGAGCACCAGAGCCTCGAGCAGCTGCGGCCCGCCGGGAAGAGCGAGCATGAGAGACAGCTCTGCGATCCAGGTTCCGACGAACAGGTAGAAGATCACGTAGTGACGGGCATCGGCGAACAGGAGATCCCGGGAGCGAGCGCCAAGGTAGCCCACGATCGTCAAGACGATCGAAATCGTTCCCAGGCCCTCGAGCCCCATCGCCGCTTCGAGAAGCCCGAGCACGAACCCCAGCGCCGCCGCGTAGCCCGCCTGCAGCCGGAGAGCGCCGAGGAGCAATGCGCCGATCATCAGGTTCGGCATGGCAGGCCAGCGCACGAAGAACCGGTAGAAGGTGAAATGCAGCACGAGGAGAACCAACACGATGATCAGGTCCGGGCTCGGTCGCCTTCTCTGCAGCGTCACGAGGGATCCTCATCGGCTCCCCCGGGACCGGAGCCATCCTCTGGCGCGGGGGTCTCTCCGGACCGGGGAGCGAGAGCGTCCGTGTCGTCCAGCGCCGGCCGGTCCCAGGCGGTGACGGCGCTCACCGCGCCCGGCTGGACCGCCGGCTCCACGAGATAGCTATGAGACCATCCCGAGCGGGAGGCCGATTCCGTCAGCACCGTGCCTACCGGGATTCCGGCCGGAAACACGCCTCCGAGCCCGGCCGTCTCGAGCACCGCCCCCTCGGCCATTCTCGCCTGGTAGGGCACGCCCTCGACCAGCATCAGGACCTCGCCTCCCTCTTCGACGAAGGACCGCACGATCCCCGTCGCCCCTCCGGTCCTGGAGCGCACGCTGACCCGAAAGTCCGGGTGTGTCCAGAACTCCCCGAGACCGACGTTGCCGGACAATGAGCGCAGGACACCGACCAGGCCCTCCGGCACGCTCACGCCGGTCGGCACCTCGAGATCCCGCAGGCCGGCGCTTCGGAGCAAGAAGGTGTGAGAGTCGCCGACCGTCGGTCGCCCGGGCACCAATTCCGCGACGACGAAGGAGCCCGGCACCCGCTCCGGGATCTCGAGCAGCTGCCTGAGGGCTTCGTTCTCGCGCTCCAGGTCGGCCGCGTCCTGAAACTGCTCGTAGAGCGCGTCGCGCTCCGACTCGAGCATCGCGGCGCGCTCCGCCAGGTCGGCTCGCCGCTCGAACGCGGCGTCGGCGGCAAGGAATGGGTAGAGGACCGTGGTCCGGACAAATCGAGTGAAGCCGAGGGTCTGCGAGGAATCCAGTCCGGTGAGGGACCAGGACAGGATCAGGAGAACGGCGGCGATGATGAGATCACGCCGCTGGTTCTCGGGTCGTCCCACGTGGATCTGCCGCAACGCCTCCTCAGGTGGTCAGCACGCTCCGATAGCGCGCGATATCATCCAGTACTCGCCCGGTGCCCCTCACCACGCAGGTCAGAGGCTCCTCGTCGACATGGATCGGAAGTCCTGTCTCCTCCCGGAGCAGCTTGTCCAGACCCCGGATGAGCGAGCCTCCGCCCGTCATCACGATCCCCCGATCGACGATGTCCGCCGCAAGCTCGGGGGGCGTGATCTCGAGAGCTCTGCGAACGGCGCCGACGATCTGCTGGATCGGTTCCAGCATGCACTCCCGGACTTCTGCCGAGTTCACTCGAACCGTCTTGGGAATGCCCGACACGAGATCGCGACCCTTCACGCTCATGTCGCGTTCCTCTTCGGTCGGATACGCCGAGCCGATCTGAATCTTGATCGCTTCGGCCGTCGGCTCTCCGATGAGGAGGTTGTAGTTCTTCCTCAGGAAGGACACGATGGCCTCGTCCAGCTCATCGCCCCCGACCCGGATCGAAGTCTCGGCCACGAGCCCCGAAAGCGCGATGACCGCGATCTCGGTCGTACCTCCTCCGACGTCGATGACCATGTTCCCGGTCGGCGTCTCGACCGGCAAACCGACGCCGATCGCGGCCGCCATCGGTTCGGAGACCATGTAGACTTCCTTGGCTCCGGCCGCATGCGCGCTCGATCGGACGGCCCGGCGCTCCAGCTCCGTGATTCCCGACGGAACCCCGACGACCACGCGCGGGCGCACCTTGAACACCCGGTCCGCGGTGACGGTCTTCAGGAAGTAGCGGAGCATGATCTCGGTGACGTCCACGTCGGCGATCACGCCATCCTTCAGCGGGCGAACCGCCTCGACTCCGTGCGGAGTGCGACCGAGCATGCGCTTCGCCTCGAGGCCGATGCCCATGATGCGGCCCGAGCTCTTCTCCACCGCGACCACGGAAGGCTCGTTGAGCACGATGCCCTCCCCTGCCACGTACACGAGCGTGTTGGCGGTACCGAGGTCCACGCCCACGTCGTTGATCGGCAGGAAGCTACCCTTGAAGAGTCGTTTCCACATCGCCTGTTCCGTTCAGGATCATCGGGAGACACGAGGTCCAACGAGCGCTGTCGGCGGACCGTTCGTGCAAGGGCCGGGCCACCGGAGCGAGAATGTAGACTCCGGGTTTGCGAGGCGAAAGGCGGGGCGCCGAAGCGCCCCGCTCGCCGTCTACAGGACTTCTGAAACGTCGACGCTCTCGATCCCGAAGGCCTCGCCGACCGCCGCGTACGTCAGCCGGCCATCCACCGCGTTCAGGCCCAGAGCCAGCGCCCGATCCCGACGGCAGGCCTCCACCCAGCCCTGGTTGGCCAGCGCCATCATGTAGGGCGAGGTGGCATTCGTCAGCGCGAGGGTGGAGGTGCGTGGCACCGCGCCCGGCATGTTGGCCACGCAGTAATGGATGACGCCGTTCACGACGTAGATCGGATTGTCGTGCGTCGTCGGCTTCACGGTCTCCACGCAGCCGCCCTGGTCCACGGCCACGTCCACGATGACCGAACCGTCCTTCATCAGCTTGAGGTCCTCCTCGAGAACGAGGCTGGGCGCCTTGGCACCGGGCAGCAGGACCGCTCCGACCAGAAGGTCGGCCCGTGAGATCTGCTGCAGGATGTTCCGACGGTTCGAGAACAGTGTATCCACGTTCGCCGGCATCACGTCCGACAGGTACCGGAGTCGATCGAGATCCAGATCGAGGATCGTCACGTGCGCTCCGAACCCGGCTGCGATCCACGCCGCGTTGGTCCCTACGACGCCGCCGCCCAGGATCACGACTTCGGCCGGAAGAACGCCCGGCACTCCGCCGAGAAGCACGCCACACCCTCCCTGGTTCTTCTCCAGGTACTTGGCGCCCTCCTGCACGGCCATGCGTCCCGCCACCTCGGACATCGGGGTGAGGAGAGGCAGTTCTCCGGTCGAAAGCTGTACGGTCTCGTAGGCGATGGCGACGCACTTCTTCTCCAGCACCGTGCGGGTCAGCGTCTCGTCGGCCGCGAAGTGGAAGTACGTGAAGAGAACCTGTCCCTCGCGGATACGGTCGTATTCCGGTGCGATCGGCTCTTTCACCTTTACGATCATATCGGCCCGGGCCCACAGGTCGTCCACATCCTCCACGATCTCGGCCCCGACCGACCTGTAGTCCTCGTCCTCGAATCCGCTGCCGACTCCCCCATCCTTCTCGATCAGGACCTGGTGCCCCTGCGCGACCAGGGCCTCGACACCACCCGGAACCACCGCGATGCGGTTCTCGTGTGATTTGATCTCCTTCGGAACCCCCACAATCATGGTGCAGCTCCTTTTCAATGCTCTGGAAGGCGGTGCACGGCCACCCGGCCGGCTCGCCGCAGACGGCGCCCGGGAAGACGCCGGAAAGAACGCCGGAAACCTCCGCCGAGGATTATGCGGGCCACAGTTCGAGGACCGCTACCCCCTCGGGATCATACAACTTCGCGACCTCCTTCGCCTGCTCCTGATCGATCCCCTCGATGAGCGCCTCGAGACGGTCGAGGCTCCGGTAGGGTTCTTCGTACAACTCGAGAGCGGCGAGTCTGTGCATGCGTGTGGAAGGCGACTCCAGCGACAGAACGATCTGGCCCTTGATCTGCTCCTTCACCGAGGCGAGCTCGACCTCCGAAAGGCCGTTCCGGCTCAATTGCTCGAGCTCGCCGAGCAATGCGTCCCGTGCCGCCCCGGCCGTCTCGGGTCTCGTGCCGAGGTACGCGCCCACGTGTCCTCCGCACGCGTAGAAGGACTGAAAGGAGAACACGGAGTACGCCAGGCCCAGCCGCTCGCGGACGTTCTGGAACAACCGGGAGCTCATTCCGCCACCGAGCGCCTGACCGACGACGACCGCGGCATGACGGAGAGGACTGCGATGATCGAGGCCCCGGGATCCGGCGACGATGTGCACCTGCCGTCCTCCCGCGCGCCGCACCGTCTTCGATCCGCGCGCCGTCGCAGTGACCGGTGGCACCTGCGCCTGGCTTCGGCCCCCTTCCTCGAGCGGCCAGAGCGCCTGTACCCGGTGGACCAGCTCTTCATGATTCACATGTCCCGCAACCGCGACGACCACGTTGGACGGACGATACGCCTCTGCGTGAAGACGTTTGAGCGCCTCGAGGTCGAGCCCGGCCACGGACTCCCGCGTGCCCAGAATCGACTCTCCGTAGGGATGACCGTCGTACAGGAACTCGGAGTGGAGCTCGAATACGAGATCGTCGGGCGTGTCCTCCATTCGGGCGATCTCCTCCAGCACCACCTCTCTCTCGAGGGAGAGATCCTCGGATCGCAGAGCCGGCTGGTAGAGCAGCTCGGAGAGAACCTCGAGCCCCGTGCCGAGATGGTCCGACGGGACTCTTGCCTGGAACGACGTGTGCTCGTGGGTCGTATAGGCATCGAGGGAGCCGCCCGTGCCCTCGATGGCCGCGGCGATCTCATGCGCCGAGCGGCTCCGGGTCCCCTTGAACACCATGTGCTCGAGGAGGTGCGCCCCGCCACGGTAGGCCGTCTGCTCGTGCGCCGTTCCCCTTCGCACCCACACGCCCACCGCGACCGAGCGTATGGATTCCATCCGCTCGGACAGCACCACCGTCCCGGATGACAAAACGGAGCGCTGGACCTCACGGTCCAGGCGCTCCGTCGTCTCGGCCACCGATTCGGCCGCACGCTTCGCCGGTCGGTCCGTGAGAGCCGGACCCTTCGAACCCGACTTCACGGCACCCCCGGCCATCGGCGAACGCGGAGGTGAGAGGGCGTCAGCTGACGCCGGACATGGCGGCGCGCCGAGAGAGCTTCAGTCGGCCCCTCTCGTCGATCGCCAGCAGCTTCACCTGCACCACATCCCCCGGCTGCACCACGTCTTCCGTCTTCTCGGTGCGCCCGTCCTCGAGCTCCGAGATGTGGCACAGTCCCTCCGTGCCGGGAAGGATCTCGACGAACGCTCCGAACGTGGTCGTGTTCTTGACCACACCCTCGTAGATCCGGCCGACCTCGGGCTCTTCGACGATCGCCTCGATCATCGCGCGAGCCTTTTCGCCGCCCTCGCCGGAGATCGACGACACGGTGACCACACCGCTGTCCTCGATGTTGATCTGGGCTCCGGTCTGCTCCTGGATGCTCCGGATCGTCTTGCCCTTCGGTCCAATGACCTCCCCGATCTTCTCGGGATTGATCTGGATCGTCATGATGCGGGGAGCATACTGGGACATCTCGGTGCGCGCTTCCGCAAGCGTCTGCCGCATCACCTCGAGGATGTGCAGCCGGCCCTTGCGCGCCCGCTCCAGCGCCTCGCGCATGGTGTCGACGCTGAGCCCGCCGATCTTGATGTCCATCTGAATGGCCGTAATGCCGTCTGCCGTGCCGGCCACCTTGAAGTCCATGTCTCCCAGCGCGTCCTCGACCCCGAGAATGTCGGTCAGGACCGCCACCGAGTCTCCCTCCTTGATCAGGCCCATGGCCACTCCGGCGCAGGGTGCTCTGAGCGGAACTCCGGCGTCCATCAGGGCCAGAGAGCCACCACAGACCGTGGCCATGGAGCTCGATCCGTTCGACTCCAGGATGTCGGAGACGATCCGGATCGTGTAGGGAAACTCATCGTAGGCGGGCAGCAACGACTGAAGCGCCCGCTCGGCCAGCATTCCGTGCCCGATCTCCCGGCGGCCGGGGCCGCGGAACGGCCGTACCTCTCCGACCGAGAAGGGCGGGAAGTTGTAGTGGAGCATGAAGCTCTTCGAGGTCTCTTCCCGTACATCGATCGAGTCGATGCGCTGCTCGTCCTGGACCGTGCCCAACGTGGTCACGCACAGAGCCTGAGTCTGTCCTCGCGTGAACAGGGCCGATCCGTGGGTCCGGGGAAGGATGCCGACATCGGACGAGATCGGCCGGATCTCATCCAGCCCCCGACCGTCCACCCTCTCACCGCGCTCCAGAATCTGGCGGCGCATCGTCTCCTTCTCGATGCCCTTGAGCACGTTGGACACGTCGTCCAGGTGCTCCGCGAAGCTCTCGTCTTCCGCCAGCTCCGAGGTGACGGACTCACGCAGCGCGGACAGGGCCTGGTTGCGCTCCTCCTTGTTCGGGAGAGCAAGCGCCTCCTCGACCTTGCTGGTCGCCCGGTCCCGGACGGCGGACTCGAAGTCCTTGGCCACGCCCTTCGGCTCGTACTCGAATTTCTGAGGCGGGCCACCCACCATGTCGACCAGCTCGCGCTGGATGGCGATGAGCTCCCGGATCGCGTCGTGAGCCACTTCCAGGGCCGCGACCACATCATCTTCACCGATCTCGACCGAGGCGCCCTCGACCATCACGATCGACTCTTCCGTGGCCGCGACCACGAGGTCCATGTCCGAGTACTCGAGCTGTTCGAACGTGGGATTGATCACCCACTCGCCGGACACCCGCCCGACACGGACACCCGCGATCGGACCGCCCCACGGAATCGGCGAGATCGTGAGCGCCGCCGAGGCGCCCAACATCCCGAGCACGTCGGCGTCGTTCTCCTGGTCGGCCGAGATGATGAAGCAGGCGACCTGGGTCTCGTTCTGGTAGTCGTCCGGGAACAGGGGCCTGAGGGGACGATCGATCTGCCGGGCCGACACGATTTCCTTGTCGCTCGGGCGACCTTCCCTCTTGATGAATCCGCCCGGGAACTTCCCGGCCGCGTAGCTCTTCGCCCTGTACTCGACCGTCAGGGGGAAGAAGGGGAAGCGGGAGGGCTTTCTCTCCGCCGTCGCCGTGACGAGCACGACCGTGTCTCCGTACTGTGCGAGCACCGCTCCGTCCGCCTGCCGGGCCATCCGGCCCGTCTCGAGGACCAGCTTTCGTCCCGCGAATTCCTTCTCGATTCTGTGTGCCATCTCTTCTTTCTTCTCTTTCCGCTCTTCTCAAAGCTTGCTTCGTCTTGCGTACTGCTACGCGTCCCGGCCGCGAGTATCCCAACGCCATTCACGAGGGCACGGGCGGGACAACAAAAACGGCAGCCCGATGGCGCGTCGCGCCGTCGAACCGCCGCGTTCCGAGGCCTGCGACATCCCTATCGGCGCAGGCCGAGTTCCTTGATGACCGTCCGGTACGTATCGAATTCGTTCTTCTTCATGTACTCGAGCAGACGGCGCCGTCGACCGACCATCTTGAGCAGGCCTCTCCGGCTGTGATGATCCTTCGGGTGACCCCTGAAGTGCTCCGTCAGATGTTCGATGCGCGCGGTGAGCTGCGCGACCTGAACGGCGGGGGAACCCACATCCCCTTCGTGAGCGCCGAATTTGGCGACTATGGCCTGCTTTTCTTCCGTACCCAGCGTCATCAGCTCGAGCTTCCTTCGTTTTGTTGTACCTGCGGATATCAAGCTTGATAAAATAGCGCTCATCTGCTGTTCTGTAAAGATGAGCCGGTGTGGCCACTTACCGGTGTCTCTCCCGAGCCGGCTCCATCCCGGCGAAGAAGTCGCGCGCCATGTCCCTGTCTCTCTTCATCTGCGCGACGAGCTCGGCTGCGGTGGCGAAGGGCTGCACGTCGCGCAGTCGCTTCAAAAAGTCGACCCGCACACGCTCGCCGTAGATGTCCTCGTCGAAGTCGAGAATGTACAGCTCGATCGAGGGAGGAGAACCGGCGAAGGTCGGCCGAGGCCCCAGGTGCAGCAACGCCTCGCGAATCTCCGTCCGCAGCGAGGCACGGACCGCATAGATCCCAGGCGCGGGCAACAGCTTGCCGCCTCCCGGCGCCGCGATGTTCGCGGTCGGGAAACCGAGATGCCGGCCGCGTCCGAGACCCGCGACCACGGGCCCGCG
>NZ_JBZQEK010000159.1:0-8487 GCF_058719085.1 Candidatus Benthicola sp. | reverse complement strand
GGCGCGTCTCCAGTGTGGGTGTCGGGAGCCGGCTCAGATCGATCGCTCGAACAGGAGAATAGCGCTCCGAGCAGCAGCAAGAGGACGAGACGAGTGCGCATGGAGGCGCTCCGCGGTGTCGGTTGGGTCCTGGCTACCTGTCGGAAGCTGTCAGGGGTCGGACGCCTCGGCAATACACCGGGGCGCCGGAGACCGCGAAGTTCCAATACATTCGCGGTCCTTGCCCGGTCGACGGGCGTTTGGACACATTGGAGCGGGCTGCGTACTCGATCTGGAGCATACACGAACGAATGACGGGACCTCAAAAGGCGTCTCGCGACGGGCGGCTGCGTGCAACGTGGCAGGTTCTCGCCGTGTACATCGGTGCGTCCTGGGTCGTTCTCCAGGTCGTCGATGTGCTCAAGGAGAACATGGGACTTCCCGACTGGGTGTTCCCGTTTGCCGTCGTGCTCCTGCTCATCGGGCTGCCGATCATGCTGGCCACGGCGATCCTTCAGGCTCGGCCCGCCGGCGCAGCCGCGACGTCCTCCGAAGTGGCCGCGCCCTCGCCGTCCTCGTCGCGAGGCAGGCCGCCGTCTACTACGCGCAGTTCGCGGAGCTGTGGTCGGACGCGGACCCCTCGGTACAGCCTCGTGTGGATGTGGCACGTGCCCGCCTGGAAGAGATCGTGAGGGAGCGCGGATGAGCGGGCTCGGAGAGCGACTGAAGGGAAGCGCCGTGTGGCGGGTGCTCGCCGTCTACCTCGGGGCCTCCTGGGTGGTGCTCCAGGTGGTGGACGTGGTGAAGCAGAACATGGGGCTTCCCGACTGGGTGTTCCCGTTCGCCCTGGTGCTGCTGCTGATCGGGCTTCCGGTCATGCTGGTCACGGCGATCCTGCAGGCGGGTCCGGCGAAGGGGACCGCTGCGGCCGCGGCGGCCGGGGATTCGAACTCGTCGGAGGTCGTCGACGGGGCGGAGCCCGGTATGGCGCCGGGGGACCTGTCGCCACGCCGCCTGTTCACCTGGCGCAACGCGCTGTTGGGTGGGGCCGGAGCGCTGGTTCTGCTCACCGTCGTCACCGCGGGCTTCATGTACATGCGGACGCGGGGTATCGGTCCCGTCGGCTCGCTCGTTGCCAAGGGCGTGCTGGAAGAACGCGCCCGCGTCGTGCTGGCGGACTTCGAGGCGGAAGACGACGTGATGGCGAGAACCGTCACGGAGTCGTTCCGGGTAGACCTCTCTCAGTCGCCTGCCATCACACTCGTCGGGCCCGACTCGATCGCGGATGCGCTCGCACGCATGGGGCGATCCTCGGACACCGACCTGGACGAGGAGACGGCCCGCGAGCTCGCCCGACGCGATGGGATCCCGGCCGTGATCGCGGGCGAGCTGGCCCCGCTCGGATCCGGCTACGTGCTGACCGCGCGGCTGGTCGCGTCGGCGGACGGAAGCCTGCTCGCCTCGGCCCGCGCATCGGCCCGGAACGATGAGGCGCTCGTCGGCGCGATCGACGAGGTGTCGTCCAGGCTGCGAGAGCGGATCGGCGAGTCGTACACGTCTCTGAGGGAAACCCCGGCTCTGGCCCACGTGACGACCGGATCCCTCGAGGCCCTGGAGAAGTACACGGCGGCGCACGAGGCCCGCGACGAAGATCCGGAGGCGGCCGTCCGGTTGCTGGAAGAGGCCGTCGCGATCGATTCGACCTTTGCGCTCGCATGGCGCGACCTTTCGACGATCCTCGACAATCTCAACGAGGACCGGGAGCGCCAGGAAGAGGCGCTGGAGGAGGCGTACCGCTACCGGGACCGCCTGACCGAACGAGAGCGCATCCTCGTGGAGGCGTCGTATTACAGCGACGTCACGGAGGATTGGGAGCAGGCGATCGAAGCGTACCAGGCGATGCTGCGCCTCGATCCGGAAGATGCGCAGGCGATGAACAACATCGGCGTGAACTACTATCGTCAGGCCGACTTCGAGAACGCGCTGCTCTGGTACCAGAGGGCCCACGAGGCAGCACCGGAGCTGTCGCTGCATGCGGCCAATGTGGCCATCACGCAGGCGAACCTCGGGAATCTGGAAGCCGCAGCCGCCCAATACGCGAAGCTGGATTCGTTCCCGGCCAATCCGCTGTTCGAGGACTGGCGGGCCCACTTCCTCTGGCTGAAGGGGGATGAGGAGGGCTTCCGGAGGGCGGTCGAGAACTATCGAGACGGCTTTCCCGGGGCTCGCGCCCAGGAGCGAGTCGAGCGAGCGCTCGAAGGGCTCGAGATACTGCACGGTCGCGTTTCGGATCTGGTGGCGGAGCTCGAAGACCGGTCTGAGCGTCAGCGATCTCGCGGAGACCTGGAAGCGTCGGTGCGGACCCGGCTCGACGCGGTGTTCCTGCAACTCGATGTGTTCGGGGATACGGCCGCGGCTCTGTCCACCGTCGCCGAGGTGATCGCGGAAGTCGAAGCGGATCCTGAACAATTCGAAGATCCGCCCCTGGGCAGGATCGGATGGCTGCTGATTCAGGTCGGCGACGTCGAACGCGGGCTCGAGTTCCTGGAGCGGGCCTGGTATCAGGTGCCCGAGCGAAGCCGGGCACGCCGGGAATTCGAACGAAACACATGGGTCAGAATGCAGGTCGCGGGCGCCGAAGGACGGCCGGAGGAAGCGCTCCGTGAACTGCGGTCGCTGCCGCCCTGGGTGTGCACGCCCTGCCGGTACTACGAGGAGGCGAGCCTGTTCGACCAGGCCGAAAGAGCCGACTCGGCGATTGCCTACTACGAGAAGTATCTGGATGCACCGTTCAACTTCCGTTTCTTCATCGACTCGGAAGAGCTTGCGCCGACGCACGAGCGGCTCGGCCAGCTGTACGACGCGCGGGGCGACCTCGAGAACGCCGCGCTTCACTACGCCCGGTTCGTGGAGCTGTGGGAAGAGGCCGATGCGAGATTGCAGCCGCGTGTCGAGGCCGCGCGGGCCCGGCTGGAGGAGATCGTGAGGGAACGTGGCTGAGAAGCGCGGATTGAGTCAGGTCCTCGGCGATCTCGGCGGCCGATCCGTGTGGCAGGTCCTCCTGCTGTACCTCGGTGCTTCCTGGGGCGTGCTGGAGGTGGTGGACGTCCTGAAGGACAACATGGGCCTTCCGGACTGGGTGTTCCCGTTCGCGGTGGTGCTGCTTCTGATCGGGCTTCCGATCATGCTCGGGACGGCCGCGATTCAGGCGCGGGTGGCCGAGAGGACCGTGAGACGGCCGGAGGGAGATGAGCCCGAGGCCGGGCCCGTACCGCCGCCGGAGGTGGGCGCGGAACCCGACGCAGGAGATCTCGAGGCCCACCATATCTTCACGTGGCGGCGAGCCCTCCTCGGGGGCGCCGCGGCCTTCGTCCTGCTGACGATCGTCACCACCGGCTTCATGTTCATGCGGAACCGCGGCATCGGACCCGTCGGCTCGCTGGTGGCCAAGGGACTGATCGACGAGCGCTCCGAGATCCTGGTCGCGGACTTCGAGGCCGGGAACGACATGCTGGGTCGCATGGCTTCCGAGGCCCTGCGCGTCGACCTGTCCCAATCGGACATCGTTCGCCTGGTCAGTCCGCGCACGGTGGAGAGCGCGCTCGCTCGCATGCAGCGTGACCGGGGCACCCGCGTCGACGAAGCCACGGCCCGCGAGATCGCCGAACGGGAGGGGCTGGCGGCGGTCGTCGGAGGCGAGATTCTGGCGGGCGGCGGCTCGTACGTGATCACGGCGCACCTCGTGACTCCCGCGGGCGACCTGCTCGCCAACGCCCGCACGACGGCGCCGGACTCCTCCCACATCATCGAGGCGATCGACGAGCTGTCGCGCGACCTCCGGGAGCAGATCGGCGAGTCCTACACGAGCATGCGCCAGAGCCCGCCCTTGAGCCAGGTGAGCACCAGCTCGCTCGAAGCGCTCCGCGCCTACACCGAGGCCGGTGTCCAGCGCGATGAGGGCAACCTCGATGCGGCGATCGAGCTGCTCGAGCGGGCGATCGAGATCGACTCCACCTTCGCCATGGCCTACCGGGGGCTCGGGATCTTCCTCCAGAATCGGTTCGAAGAGTGGTCGCGGCAGTACTGGGCGCACTCCAAGGCGTACGAATACCGGGACCGCCTGACCGAGCGGGAGAAGTGGGCGGTGACGGCCACGTACTACCTCGACGTCGAGGATGACCCGGCGGGCGGGATCACGGCGTACGAGAATCTCCTTCGGGTGGATCCGGAGAGCATGTCGTCGGTCAACAACATCGGGGTGGTCTACTACTTCCAGCGCGACTGGGAGAAGGCGCTCGAGTACTATTCTCGGGCTCACGAGATGGACCCCGAGCTGGGGCTGACGGCGGCCAACGTCGGCGTCGTGTACGCGAACCTCGGCCAGCTCGACTCCGCGGCCGTATGGCTCGACTCTGCCATCGTCCTCGAGCCCAACGAGCCCGCCTGGCGAGACTGGCAGGTTCAGTTCGAGCACCTGCGGGGAAACTCGAACGAAGCCCGTCGCCTGAATGAAGCCCTCCGTCGCGACCAGAGCGCGGATCCGTACTGGACGAGCCGCACGAGCACGGTCGACTGGCTCATGGATGTGGGTGAGGGGAGGATCGCGGAAGCGGAAGCTTCGTACGACGCGGCGATCGAGGCCGACGAGATCCGGGGCGGCGCGGCTCCGCTGGCGACCTCTTTGCTGAAGGCCGAGCTGGAGCTGGCGCTCGGGAGGCCGGGCGAAGCGGTCCGATTCGTCGAGGCGGCTCTCGAACAGTATCCGCTGGAAGACATCCCGCCGCTCGATCGACCGACCGCCTGGGTCGCCTCGATCCTGGCTCAGGCCGGGCAGCTGGAGCCCGCGCGGCAACTCCTGGCTGCTCAGCGTGAGGAGCTGGGTCCGCTCGCCGACCGGACCCGTCTCGGTTTCGATGTGGCCGCCGCCTGGATCGACGCGGCCGAAGGTCGGTTTGCCGATGCGATTCCGGCGCTGCGGGATGCGGACGCGGGTTACGGCTGCGATCCCTGCGCGAACCACGCCGTCGGGATGGCTTTCGATCTCTGGGGGCAACCGGACTCCGCGGTGGTCTACTACGAGAAATACCTCACGCCGGCGTTCAACTTCCGGACCTGGGTGGACGGCCTGTGGAGGGGATGGACGCTCGAGCGTCTCGGGCAGCTGTACGACGAGCTCGGCGAGCCGGACAAAGCCGCCGGCTATTACGGGATGTTCGTGGACCTGTGGTCGGACGCCGACCCCGAGCTCCAGCCCCGCGTCCGCGCGGCCCGGGAGCGAATGGAAGAAATCGCGAGGGAACGAGGATGAGCGGACCGAAGCACCTTCTGGACGGGCTCAAGGACCGGTCGGTGTGGCAGGTGCTCGCCGTCTACCTGGGCGTGTCCTGGGTAGCGCTCCAGGTCGTGGACCTCCTGAAGCAGAACATGGGGCTCCCGGACTGGGTGTTCCCGTTCGCCATCGTGCTGCTGGTGATCGGCCTCCCGATCATTCTGGCCACGGCGCTGCTTCATGGCCGTCCGGGCGCCGCCGTGGCGGCCGAGGTCTCGCCTTCGGCTCCCGACCGGCCAGCGTCGGAGTCGTCCGATCCGGGTGAGCTGACTCCGCACCGCCTGTTCACCTGGCGCAACGCGCTCGTCGGAGGCGGTCTCGCCTTCGTGCTCCTCGCCGTGGTGACCACCGGTTTCATGTTCATGCGGAACCGGGGCATCGGCCCGGTGGGATCGCTGGTGGCCAAGGGGCTGCTGGACGAGCGCAGCCCGGTGATCCTGGCGGACTTCGAGGCGCAGGACGAGAGCCTCGCGCGCGCCGCCACCGAGGCGTTCCGGGTGGACCTGTCTCAGACCAGGATCGTGAGGGTCGTCGAGCAGGCCAGCCTCGCGCCGGCGCTCGAGCGAATGCAGGCGGACCCGTCTCAGCCGCTGACCGAGGAGACGGCCCGCGAGATCGGCAGACGGGAGGGAATCCCGGTCGTGATCGGTGGAGAGATCACGGAAGCGGGGGGCAGCTACGTGCTCACCGCCCACGTGATCTCGTCATCGGACGGCGTGGAACTCGCCTCGCACCGGGAGACGGCTCGCGACGAATCCGAGATCATCCCGGCGATCGACCGGCTCTCGGGCAAGATCCGGGAGAAGATCGGCGAGTCGTTCACCTCCCTGCGGGCGGACGCGCCTCTCGAGGCGGTGACCACCTCGTCTCTCGAGGCACTCGAGCTTTACTCGCAGGCCGTGGACGCGAGCGAACGGAGGGGTGATTCGGAGAGTGCCATCCGGCTGCTCGAGGAGGCGCTGGAGATCGATCCCGAGTTCGCGAGCGCGTGGCGAAAGCTCGGCGTAGAGCTCGGGAACGCGAGGCGGGAGCGAGCCCGGGCGTCCGAAGCGATCACTCGGGCCTACGAGCTGAGAGATCGGCTCACGCCCCGCGAGCGATACCTGGCCGAGGCGACCTACTACACGGAGCGCTTCGACGAGGCCCGCGCCATGGCGGCGTACGAGCGGATGCTCGACCTGGATCCGAACGACTCCTGGGCGCTCAACAACCTCGCGATCGTCTACGGCCAGATGGGCGACCAGGAGCGTGCCCTGGAGCTGACCGAGCGGTCCGTCGCACTGGACTCGAGCTCGATCGGCCTCGGAAACGTGATGTTCGGCCTGATTCGCTTCGGCCGGTTCGACGAGGCCGCCGAGGTCGCGAACACGGGGCTGCGGAAGTTCCCCGAAGACCGCCGGTTCTACATCGGCCGGATCGACATCGCCATGAACCTCGAAGACTACGGCGGAATGATCGACGCGGCCCGCGAGATGATCGATGCCCTTCCGGCGGACCTCCCCGCCCAGGCGGTGGCCCGCTGGCATCTCGCCGAGGAAGCTGTCCTCGGGGGCCGTCTCCAGGAAGCCAGGACCTACGGACAGGAGGCGCGAGATTACCAGAGGCAACTCGGTCTTCCGGGGGCCGATTACGAGTTCGGCCGCTTCTGGGTGACGCTCGACGTCCGGGGCGATACGGCGGCTGCCCGCACGTTCCTCGGGGAGATGCTGTCCCGGCACCCGCTCGAGGAGATCCCCGAGCCGCTGGACCGGCCGTACCTGGGCTTCAGTGCGATGTTCGCGGCGGTCGGCGACTCCGAGTCAGCGCAGGCGATGATCGACGCGTTCCGCGAGGCCGTGCCGGATGCACCGGACGACCGCTGGACGGACGACCAGGCGGAAGCCGACGGTCAGGCCGCCTTGCACGCCGGTCGATACGACGAGGCGATCGAGCGCTACCGGGAGGTCCGCCGGCTTCTTCCCGGCTGCGAAACCTGCGGACTGTACGAGATCGGGCAGGCGCACGATCTCGCCGGGCGTCCGGATTCGGCCATCGTCTGGTACCTGCGGGAGCTCGAGACGCCCCGCGTGCAGGCGCCGAACCGGCCGATCCTCTTCGAGCGCCTGGCCCAGCTCTACGACGGGCTCGGGGATGCCGAGAACGCGGCCGTCTACTACGCCAGGTTCGTGGAGCTGTGGGAAGAGGCCGATCCCGAGCTGCAGCCGCGCGTGGAGTCGGCCCGGGAGCGATTGCAGGAGATCGTGAGGGAGCGCGGATGAAGAACCGTTCGCTGGTCCAGGTACTCGTCCTGTATGCGGGCGCCTCGTGGCTGGTGCTCCAGGTCGTCGATGTCGTGAAGGACAACCTCGGACTGCCCGACTGGGTGTTTCCCTTCGCCATGCTCCTGCTGCTCATCGGGCTGCCGATCATCGTGGCGACCGCGGTGGTGCAGGCCCGGCACGCGGTGCCAGCGAAAGATTCCACCGGTCCTGCGGCGACCGAGGCTGCGGCTCCGGTCGCGGCTTCCGCCGGGGCGTCCGACCTCTCGCCCCGCCGGCTGTTCACGTGGCGGAACGCGTTGGTGGGAGGTGGGCTCGCGTTCCTCTTCCTCACGGTCGTCACCACCGGCTTCATGTTCATGCGCAACCGGGGGATCGGCCCGGTAGGCTCGCTCGTCGCCAAGGGAATGCTGGAGTCCCAGGCGCCGATCCTCCTCGCCCAGTTCGATTCCCCCGATCCATCCATAGGGTCCGCCGCGACGGAAGCGCTCCGGATCGACCTGTCGCAGTCCAACGTCGTGTCGCTCGTGGATCCCGCGTCCGTGGCGGCGGCCCTCAAACGAATGCAGCGGGACCCCGATTCACCCGTGACCCAGGAAGTGGCGCAGGAGATCGCCGTCCGAGAAGGCTATGCGGCCGTCATCACCGGCCGGATCACGGCCGTGGGGAACGGTTATCAGCTCACGGCGCGGATCGTCGACGCCGGGAGTGGCCAGACGCTGGCCTCCGACCGCCAGTCGGCGACGGACGCGGACGGGATCATCCCGGCCATCGACCGCCTGTCGGCCCGGATGCGAGAACGAGTGGGCGAGTCCTACACGGATCTGCGTGCCGATGAGCCCCTGCACCGGGTCACGACCGCGTCGCTCGAGGCCCTCAAGAAGTATTCGCAGGGGGTCGAGATCTTCGAGGTCGGCGGCG
>NZ_JBZQEK010000158.1:0-17221 GCF_058719085.1 Candidatus Benthicola sp. | reverse complement strand
GGAGCGGATACGGCCCAGCTCGTGGCCGGCATGTCCTCCACGAACCGGATTCGAACGATCGACTTGATGCTCTTGAAGCCGTACTTCCAGGGAACGACGAGCCTCAACGGCGCCCCGTTCTGGTTCGGCAGATCCCTTCCGTACACCCCTGTCGCCAGGAGCGTGAGCGGGTGCATGGCCTCGTCCATCCGCAGCCCTTCGACGTAGGGCCAATCGAGCACCCGGCGACGCTGTCCTGGCATCTGCTCGGGATCGTACAGCGTGGTGAACTCCACGAACCGGGCCTTTCCGGTGGGCTCCAGACGCCGGATCACCTCCGCGAGGGGCACGCCGGACCACGGAATCACCATGGACCAGGCCTCGACGCAGCGAAGCCGGTAGATCCGCTCTTCGATGTCGTGGGGCGCCAGCAGGTCATCGAGGTCGTACCTGCCGAGTCGGCCGACCTCGCCCGACACCTCCACCGACCACGGCTCCGTGACGAGGGTGTGGGCGTTGCGGGCCGGATCCTCCTTGCCCGTGCCGAACTCGTAAAAGTTGTTGTAACCGGTCACGTCGGAGTATGGGGTCAGGGGCTCATCGAGATCCGAACGAACCCGCTCCCAGTCCCGTTCCTGCGGTCCGGCGCCACCCGCGGGCTCTCCGGACGGCCGGCGCGACTCCATCCCCTCCGACTCGTCGCACGCCATGAGGGCGCCGGGAACGAGAGCCGCGGCCGCGGCGATCTTCGCCGATCGGCCGATGAAGTGGCGTCGGTTCAGGTACACCCGGTATGGCGTGATCTCCGAAGATCGTATGTCGCTCGACCGGCGAAACAGCATCGGCTCCTCCGTCTATGTCTCCCTTCCCCGCTCGCACACGTGTAACAAATCTCTCGCAAGCAAGTTCCCGGAGGGCCCCGATCCGCCTGTCGGTCCTCCAGATCCGCAAGTAACTTCGTCCGTCAACCCGGACTTCTGCGGAGGAAGAGATGGACGCCCACTGGAAGATCGAGCGCTACGCCGTGTACCTGAGATCTCCTTCGCTCGGCGCCGGAGGGAATGCGGTTCCCCACATCATCCTCCTCCTCGGCCCGGAGCAGGACCAGAGAGCGTACCTCTACTTCCTGAACGACATGCAGCAGAAGCCGGCCAACCGGTACACGGGCGCCTACTGGGCCGGGTACTTCAACCGCACCCAGTATCCGGACATCCTCGACCTGCTGCGCAACGAGATGCCCGTCTACTTCCACTACAACGACTCGATCGGACACGCCCAGCTGCAGACGGCCCTCGAGACGGCCGGCGTTGGGGACGAGGATTACGCGTTGCCCCGCGACGAGGAGTAGGAGCAGGGGCAAGATTCGCCGTCGAGGTCCGTGCGGGGCGCGATCAAGCCGCGGTGAGGCTTCAGGCGCTACCTACCCCACGCGCCGGGTGGTCTCGCCGTTGGCTCGAGTGCCTGCGGCGGCACGCCGGGCGCTTCGCTTTGATCATCACTTGACCGACCTGAAATAGGCTCACGGTGCGTCTTCCACTGACCGGAGGTGAACCGTGTTCCGCAGCCGCCCTGTCTCCATCGTCCTGGTCGGATTGTTCGTGTGGCAGACCGGGTGCACCTACTACCGTCCGGTCGAAATCGTCGACCTGCCTCAGAAGCGAGAGGTGCGTGTCACTCTCGGGGACGGAAGGCACCAGGCTGTTCATAACCCGTGGGTGGACGGCGATGACTTGAGAGGATGGCGGACGAGCGCCGGACCTAAAGATACGAAGCCCGGTGTCGGTGGCGACCTCGCCTTCAAACTCGACAGCGTCTCTTCCATCGAAACGAGACACGTCTCGGCGGGTCGGACCGCTGCCCTGGCCATGCTCGGAGTACTTCTGACCGGAGGGCTCATCTTCGCCGCCAGCGATCCGTGCTGGGGCCTCGGGTGTGAGTAACGGCCCACCCGCGAGCGCGGCGAGCGGACCCACCCGCGACCGGATGACTGGCTTGGAGAGAATGCTGCGAAAGGAGGAGTGGCAGGGGCGGGATTCGCCGTCGAGCGAAGCGAGACATTCCGCGAGCGCGGCGAGCGGAACCACCCGCGACCGGATGACTGGCTTGGAGAGAATGCTGCGAAAGGAGGAGTGGCAGGGGCGGGATTCGAACCCGCGACCTAGGGCTTATGAGTCCCCCGCTCTGACCAGACTGAGCTACCCTGCCAAACAGAGCGGCCGGAGAGAATCCCCGGCCACTCGAGCCAACGTTCCGCCAGTAGCGGGGGCAGGATTCGAACCTGCGACCTTCGGGTTATGAGCCCGACGAGCTACCAGACTGCTCCACCCCGCAACGCGCCGCCAAAGTAGAGTTGAGAAGCAGAAGCGTCAAGCTGCCGCACGCCTATTCCGGCGCCTCCTCCGCCTCGCCGCCGTCCACCGGGTGGAAGCGAACCACGACTTCGCCCGGCTTCACCAGGCCGTGCTCTTCCCGTGCCGTGCGCTCGATCGCCAGCGGATCCGACTCGAGGCTGTCCGCCCGCTGCTCGAGCGAGTCGGTGCGTGCGATCAGGGAGTCCAGTCGATCCACCAGCTCGGCCCGCTCCGCCCGCATCTCGCGGATGTCCATCACGCTGTATACACCGCCGAACAGCATGTGGTACCCGGCCGCCGTCACCAGGGCGGCGATGAACCCCCGGAACCCCCACCGGCGGACCGACTCACGCATAGACGGCTCTGCCCGGATACCGGGCCGACGTACCCAGCTCCTGCTCGATCCGGAGAAGCCGGTTGTACTTCGCCACTCGCTCCGACCGGCATGCCGATCCGGTCTTGATCTGTCCGGCCGACGTGGCCACTGCCAGGTCGGAGATGAACGTGTCTTCCGTCTCGCCGGAACGATGCGAGATCACGGACGTGTATCCGGCGTCCCGGCCCACCTCGATCGCACGCAGCGTCTCCGTGACCGTCCCGATCTGGTTGAGCTTGATGAGGATGGAATTGGCCACCTTCATCTCGATGCCCCTCGCCAGCCGGTCGACGTTGGTGACGAAGAGATCGTCACCCACGATCTGCACTCGGGCCCCGAGCCTCTCCGTGAGCTGCCTCCATCCCTCCCAGTCATCTTCGGCCAGCCCGTCCTCGATCGACACGATCGGATACCGGTCCAACCACTCCTCGTACAGGTCGACCATGGCGCCCGGCGTCAGGGAGACGCGCTCTCCCGAACCCTCGAAGACGTACGAGCCGCTGGCCGGATCGAACAGCTCCGTGGCTGCGGCGTCCAGCGCCACCGCGACATCGCGGCCGGCCTCGTAGCCGGCGTCCTCGATGGCCTCGAGGACCACGTCGAGCGCCTCGGCATCGGAGCCCAGATTCGGAGCCACGCCTCCTTCGTCCCCCACGGCCGTGTTGTGGCCCTCGGAGCTCAGCCTCTTCTTGAGCGCATGGAACACCTCGGTGCCGGCCCGGAGCCCCTCCGCGAAGGTGGGCGCACCGACCGGGACGACCATGAACTCCTGGATGTCGACGCTGTTGTCGGCGTGGGCGCCCCCGTTCAGGATGTTCATCATCGGTACCGGCAGCGTGTGTACGCCTTCGCCCCCGAGATGTCGATACAGGGGGATCTCCAGCTGCGCCGCCGCGGCGCGGGCCGCGGCCATCGATACCGAGAGGATCGCGTTGGCCCCCAGTCGGCTCTTGTTCGCCGTACCGTCGAGCGCGATCAGCGCGTCATCGATCCCCGCCTGGTCCCTCGCGTCACGACCGGTCAACGCCGTTCGAATCTCGCCGTTCACATGTCCCACGGCCTTGAGAACGCCCTTGCCCCCGTAGCGCGCGGGATCGCCATCCCGGAGCTCGACCGCCTCGTGCTGCCCCGTGGACGCACCGCTCGGCACCGCGGCCCGGCCCACGGCGCCGCTGTCCAGCGTGACCTCGGCCTCTACGGTTGGATTTCCCCTCGAGTCCAGGATCTCTCGAGCGTGTATGTCCTTGATCTTGGGCATGATATGGCTTCCCCATGGTTTGCGGGGGGTGTCAGATTGCTCAACGAAGTTTCAAATTGACCCGGACCGGAGCACCAGACAATAGCGATACGATTCACGCATGGGTGGAGGACGCATGTTGAAGAGACTCCTGCAACAGGCCGGCACCGTGGGCGCGGGCATCGCGATCCTCGCGGTGATCCTGCTCTTCTTCTTCGGGTTCAACCGGGTGGACCAGTACGAAGTGGCCGTGAAGCGGAACCCGGTCACGGGAGCGGTGAGCGGGACGCCCTACTATCAGGGCCTTTACCACTCCATTCTCCGCTCGTGGACCAACTACTCCACGCGGGAAATCCAGTACCCGCGGGAAGGAGCCGCGGAACGCCTCACCGCCCTCTCGTCGGACCAGCTGCAGATCGGGGTCGACGCCGCCTACCGGTACCGCATCAACGGCGATTCGGTGGTCAACCTGTACCTCGCGATCGGGAATCCCGCCGACATTCACGCCTACGTCTACAACACCTATCGATCCGCCGTGCGGGACGCGATCGCCGAGGTCGCCGCCGCCCAGATCCTGTCCAGCGACCGGGCGACCATCGGCGACCGCATCGAGCGCCTGATGGCCAATCGTCTGGAGCCTCGGGGCATTCTCGTGACCGACTTCTTCGTGCGCGAGATCGAGCCGCCGGAGACGATCCGGCAGGCGATCGAGAACAAGCTGGCCCGTGAACAGCAGGTGCAGGCGGAGGCCTACCAGACGCAGGTCGTCGAGGAACAGGCGAACCAGAAGAGAGCCGAGGCCGCCGGCATCCGGGACGCGCAGGAGATCATCGCGACGAGCCTCACCGGGGTCCAGGGCCAGCGCTACCTGTACTGGAGGTACCTCGAGGTCCTCGGAGAGGTGGGCGGCGGCTCCAACAACCTGGTGATCGCGCCCACCGAGGGCGGCGTCCCGATCTTCTTCACCCCCGACCGGCAGTAGCGGTGGCTCCCCTGGAGGGAGCGGGAACTCCTCTCGCTCCCTCCAGCATTCCCCCGATGGCGGCCCGCACCGCCTGGAGCACTTCGTCGCGGTCCTGGACGCTCTTCCCTTCCGTAGGGATGGGAGGAGAAATCGAGAGGACCATGTCGGAAGCCCGGATCCGGCCGCGCCTCGCCACCCGGTAGCCTCCATCCAGGGCGATCGGCACGATCGGCGCCTGCGTCTCGATCGCCAGCACGAAGGTCCCCTTCTTGAACTCCTGCAACTGTCCGGTAGGGGATCGCGTGCCCTCGGGGAACAACCCCAGAGAGAGGCCCTGACGCTTCATCCTCTCCCCCGCCCGTCGCATCGCACGCGACGCCTCTCGGCGGTCCTTTCGATCGATGAACACGTGTCCGGCCGCCGACATCGCCTGGGCCATGATCGGGATCCGGCCGAGCTCCCTCTTGGCGACGAACCGGACCGAGGCGGGGACGGTTGCCAGGATGGCGAAGATGTCGAAGATCGACTGGTGGTTGGCGACGAAGATCTGGGCCTCCGTCCGGCTGACGTGCTCCAGTCCGTGGACCGTCAGGTTCACACCGGCCGCCCGGAGCTCGACACGCCCCCAGTTGCGATGCACCCAGTCGTGCAGGGCCGCCGGGGCCCGGACCAGTCCGCCGACGATGGACACGGTCGAGAAGAAGGCGGTAGCCGGTACGGTCACGATCCAGAACCAGACCGTCCTCAGCACCGCTCAGTCTCCCGCTTGAAAGTGGTCGAAGCCACCGGCCGGCGGTTCCATCGGATTCCCGGCCGCATCGAGCCATTCGACACCGGCCCCCTCTTCCACCGTGCCCACCCGCACCCATTCGACCCCGGTCTGCGCGGAGCGCCCTGGCGGTCCGACCGTGTAGCTGCCGGGAGCGAGGGCAGCGAGCAGCTCGTAGTCCTCGCCTCCTCCGACCGCCAGGGCGAGAGCGTACTCCTCGACGGCCCAGCTCTCGAGGCCGGCGTGAAGCGGGATGCGGGACGCCTCGATCACCAGGCGGGCGTCCGAGGCGACCGCCAGGTGGGCCGCATCGGAGGCGAGTCCGTCCGACAGGTCGATCATCGCGTGCACGTCGGCTTCCTCGCACAGACGCCTCGCCTCACGCCAGCGCACACGCGGCCTCTCGAACGAGCGCCTCGCGACGGGATCGGGCTCGAGGCCGCCCTTCCATGCCGAAGTCGCGAGCGCCGCCGCACCCAGCGAGCCGCTGACCCAGAGCTCGTCGCCGGGTCGCGCACCGGACCGGGTCACCGGGCGCCGCGCCGTCCCGATCACCGCGAGATCGAGGACCACCGGACCCGGAGAGCGTGACAGGTCCCCTCCGAGGAGGGTCGCACCGGTATCGCGCAGACAGGCGCCGACCCCGCCCGCCAGCTCATCCAGCGTACGCCCGTCCACTTCGGGCGGGATCGCGAGAGAGAGCAGCACGCCGAGCGGTCGCGCGGCCATCGCCGCCAGGTCGCTGAGCGCCGAAGCGGCGGCCCGATAGCCGATGGCCTCCCAGGTGAGCCACTCGCGGAGGAAATGCACTCCTTCCACCGTCATATCCGAGCTCAGAACCACGAACTCGCCCTCCGGGACGCGGAGTGCCGCCGCGTCGTCACCGGGACCGATCTTCACTTCGGCCACGTCCGGCGCGGCCGTCGATTCCACGAGCCGGCGGATGCGGAGGAATTCGGGGCTGTCCCGCAGCGGCCAGCGGAGCGGGCCCGACCCGGTCTGCCCGCTCAATGTCGCACCTCCAGTCGCAGCGCTCCCGCCGGCAGCGCCAGCCACGCCTCGTTCTCCGTCGGCACCGAAATCGCGTTCACCGCCGTCTCCCCTCGCGGACCGGGGGGAAGATCCGGACCGAAGGAATAGGTGTGCACGAGACCCCCCGTCGTTTCCACCACCGTGACCCCGGCAGCGGTGCCGACCCAGAGCGCGGTGTCGTGGAGCGAGAGCGCGGAAACGGCGGCCCTTGCCCTTCCGATCGATTCGAGGCGCCTCCAGTCGGATCCGGAGCCGGGCTTCCACCACACCTCCCGGCCCAGTCCGGCGAACACCGTGTCTCCCGCAGCGACCAGCGCCCCCACCGGTTCCCTCAGCACCGACGGGCCCTCGGCGCGCCTCGGAGGCCGAGCGCCCGTCGAATCCGGCACCGGCATGGTGAACAGACCGCCCGGGGTCCCGATCCACACCTGCCCGGCTGCCTCGACCACGGACCTCACCTCCCTTCCCCCGAGCACATCGACGTCCACGCCGCCTCCGGGACCCATCACCCGGAGCAGGCCCTGTTCGGTACCGACCCAGACGGAGCGGGACCCGGGTCCCGACGCCGGCGCCAGGCAGACGGTCGGCAGCCGAGCCAGCCCGACCGCCCGCTCGGCCTGCCACTCCTCGCCCCCGTCCGGCATCCAGTACACACCCGACCGCGCGGCGGCCCAGATCCCCCCCGGCGCCCTGGCAAGGGCCCGGACGCCCTCCGGAACCGCTCGCGACGAATCCGCCCGCCACACCGACCACCTCTGTAGGTCCGCCGTCCCCAGGGCGACCCCGTACCTGCCCTCGAGGGCGCGGTCAGGAGCCAGCCACACCTGATTCCCCGTGGCCAGCACCGCGGCCATCCCCGCGCCCACCGGGCCGAACATCGCCTTGCGACCCATTTGTGAGACCTGCTCGTAGAAGACGAGAGATTCGCCCGCGGTCGCGAGCCACCAGAACCCGGCCGAACGGCCGGGCATCACGTCCAGTACTCGGACCGGGCCGCTCCCGTAGAACCGCGCCGCCTGTCGGGCTCCGTCGAGAAAGAACGGATCGGCGATCGCTTCGGCTCGGGCCCTGAGGTCGGGGAGGGATGCGATGGCTCCCCGAACCGCTCCCGGATCGGCGCGCCGGAGGTTCCGGCTGAACGTATCCAGTCGCCACCATTCTCCACCCATGCGGACATAGAGATCCGATCCGGCGGCGTCTGCAGGGACGATGTCGGTCACCGCCTGCCGCACCGGAATGCGATCGCGGAATCGACGGCTGAACGGATCGAACTGGAACAGCTCCCGCGAGGCGGCGATCCAGACCGAACCATCTCTTCGGTCGAAGGCGAGCGCGGTCGGGGGAAAGGCGGGGTATCCGTCTTCGACGGTGACCGGCGGCTCCACGCTTTCGAACGCCTCGTCCAGGGTCACCAGCCCACCCGACGTCGCCGCAAACAACGCCGAGGGCGAGCGGGCCAGGGCGGTGACGATCCCGAAGTCGGTGATCAGGACGCGCTCATCGGTCCGCCAGCCCCCCGTCTGCGCGGGAAGCCCGCTGGCGACCATGAGGGAGAGGAGGCCCACGAGCAGCCACCGGCCTCCCGGGCGACCCATCACCTCATGCCCCGGAGACGAAGATCAGTGGACCGGCGGGCGGGCCCAGACGCGAGAGACGGGCGCGGACGTCCGGCAGTCGCTCCGGAATGTCCGACGCGAGGTGCCCCGCGGGCTCGATGGCGTCTGCGGCGGCGACCCCGGTCAGCCACAACGCGGCCGCCGCCGCATCGGCCCCGGCCATGCCCGCGGCCAGAAAGGCCCCGATCAGCCCGGTGACGACATCTCCGGTGCCGCCCGAAGCCACCTCCGGCCCGCCGGTCGTGCTCACCCGAAGCGGCTCGTTCTTCACCGCGACCCAGGACGGCTGTCCTTTGAGAAGCACCGTGCAGCCGAGATCACGAGCCGCCGAGCGTGCCGCCGAGGGCGGATCCGCCAGGATCGACTCCACCTCGCAGCCTCTCAGGCGGGCGAGCTCACCGGGGTGCGGGGTCACCACATCCCTGGCGCGGAAAACCGCAGCCAGTCCGTCCATGTCGCCTTCGAAGGCGCTCAGCCCATCGGCATCCACTACCGCCGGCCGATCTCCCCTGCACGTGAGGACCCGTTGGATCAACGCCCGTCGGTCATCGCCGCGGCCGAGACCCGGCCCGATGGCCAGCGCGCCCGCCCATTCGACGGCGCCTTCGACCTCGTCCGCATCGTCCCAACCGACGTAGATCGCTCCGGGGCAGGTCTTCTGAAGGATGGTCCGGTTCGCCGGGTCCCCGAGGACCTTCAGGATGCCAATGCCTCCACGGAGCGCCGCGCGGGCCCCGAGGACCGCGGCACCGGCCATTCCCTCCCGGCCGGCGACCAGGAGCAGGTATCCGGCGCGGCCCTTGTGCGCATCAGGAGGGCGCGGAATGAGCCGCTCGGCCACCCAGCGACCGGTGATCGCCCGGGCTCCCATGGGTCCTGCTGGCGGGGGAAAGCCGATCTCCACCGCCTCGATCCGCCCGCAGTACGACCGTGCAGGAAAACGCAGCAGCCCGAGGTTCGGCCATCCGAGCGCCACCGTGAGGGAGGCCCGGATGCAGGCTCCGGCGACCTCGCCGGTCGTGAAGTCGGCCCCGCTCGGACCGTCCACCGCCACGATCGGAACCCCGCTGGCGTTCATGCGCTCGATGAGCATCGCCTGGGGCTCCCGTGGCGCTCCCGTGACTCCGGTACCGAGGATTCCATCCAGAAACACGGCGGCCCCGAGCGCGGCGGACTCGAGCTCCTGGCTGGGGCGCAGCGGAATGTCCCACCCGATGAGGACGTCGGGCTCGGGCGGGTCCGGGGTCGACAGGACGGCGGCCACCTCACGCCCCCAGGATCGGAGGGTCCGAAGGGCCACCAGAGCATCCGCGCCGTTGTGACCGCGTCCGGCGACGGCGACGATCCGGCCCTCGGGATAGTGGCGCTGGAGCCGCCGCGCGACTTCGCGGCCGGCCGCTTCGATCAGGGTCCGCTCGGTGGTGGCCCCGCTGGAGACCGCGTCCCGGTCGAGCGCTCCCATCTCGTCGGCCGTCGGAAGCCAGACGGTCTCGGCCCCGGCACGCCAGTCGGCCGCCCGGGCGTCCGGTGGTTCAGGCCGCGGGTCCGACGTCGGCTGGGTCCGCACTGCGTCGCCTCCCTCGGCACGGCGCGAGGCGTCGTGCACCTACTTGAAGGACTGGCTGATGCTCCGACCGAAGCTGATCTCGCCGTTGTCGATACGGATGTTGTATCCGCACTCGGGATTCGAGCACACCCACGCCTTGTAGCGGATCGGCGCGCCATCGCGACCATAGTCGGACAGCGGGAGCAGGACGCCCCCGTCACACCTCAGACACTTCGGGAACTGCTCTCCATTCTCCACGTCTCACCCCTCTCCCCGATCGTCGGGCAGGCCGCACGCGCGACAGGAACCGATGGCTGGAAGGGCCCGCCGCCCGCGGGCGCCGCCTCCGCGTGGACGCCCTACCGCCCCGGCACGCCCCACGGATAATCCAGCTCGAATACCTCCTCGAACGAAAAGACGTCGGCGAAGTCCTCCCGCCGATCGCTGTCCTGCTTCGTCAACACGCCGTGATCCACCAGCAGGAAGACGATCTCCCCGATGTCCTCGGTGGAGTGGACGCCCCAGTGCTCCAGCACGACGCGGGCCAGGAGACCGAACCGATCCAGGGCAAGGTCCCTCACCGCACCCGCGAGCTCGGACCCGGAGATGTGCCGCGGAGCGTCCAGCTCCGTCAGCCTCCGGTGCAGCCCGCCAAGCACGAACAGATAGGCTTCCACGGCGTACCGTGGATTGCGCCGCTGCAACTGTCCCAGCGTCTCCTGGAGCGTTGGCGCTTCCATCCACCTGCCTTCATCGTTCTGGCCCACGGCGGGTGAGCGTACGGCGCTCCGATTCCCCGCCCGACTCGGCGGTGAATCTAGAAATCCCGAGAAAACGGCGTCAAGTCTCACTCCCCGAGCAGGGACTCCCCCGGCAGCACGTTGACCCGAGCCCGGCCGCCCGTGCCCTCGGCGACCAGGCGGCGGAGGGCGTCGACCTCCGAAGCGGGCAGCGCGACCTCGAGCTCCGCCCGGTCGCCGTAGGATTCCCGAAGCCGAACCCCGCCGGTGGCTTCGACGCAGCGAGCGATGCAGCCGGTGTCGAGGTAGCCGTAGGAAACCAGGACCTTGCGAGCTCGAACGACACTGCGGGACGGGGTCCGCTGAAGGGCCAGGTCCGCGGCCATCCCGTACGCTCTCCCGAGGCCGCCGGTGCCCAACTTGGTGCCACCGAAATACCGGGTCACCACGACGACGACATCCACCAGGTCCGCGCGCTCGATCGCGGACAGCAGCGGTCGGCCGCCGGTCCCGGAAGGTTCTCCATCATCGTCGAAGCGAGACTCACCGGTTCGAAGAACCGCTGCGTACACGTGGTGGGTGGCGTCGTGAAACCGGCGCCGTTCGACGTCCCGGCGCCCGATCGCCGAGTCGAGGTCGCCCGCCGGAGCGGTGACCGCGATGAACCGGGATCCCTTCACACGGTGCTCCGCCTCGGCCGATCCCGAGGCGATACGAAACGAGCCCGGCCGATTCACCTTCCCTCGGTATGGGGGGGGCGCCGGCTCCCGCGGCTCATGCGATCTCCGCGGCGCTCACCTCCGGGTCCGCCACCAGGGGGAACTGGCTGGCGAGATCGTGCACCTCCGACCGCACGGCGGCGACCACCGACTCGTCTCCACCGGAGCGGAGCGCACGATCGATCATTCCCGCGATCGCCTCCATCTCCGGCTTCCGCATCCCGCGCGTGGTGAGGGCCGGGGTCCCGATGCGGATCCCAGAGGTCACGAAGGGCGACCGTGTCTCCCCGGGGACCGTGTTCTTGTTCACCGTGATGTCGGCCTGACCCAGGTACTCCTCGGCGTCCTTTCCGGACAGGTCAGTCTCCCGAAGGTCCACGAGGAGCAGGTGCGTGTCGGTTCCATCGGACACGAGATTCCAGCCCCGCTCCATGAGACCCTCCGCAAGGGCCCGCGCGTTCTCGACGATCCGGGCGGCATACCGGCGGAAAGCCGCCGACTGCGCTTCGTGCAGGGCCACCGCCTTGGCCGCGATCACGTGCTCGAGAGGTCCGCCCTGCATGCCCGGAAAGACGGACTTGTCGATCGCTCGGGCATGCTCCTCCTTGCACAGAATCAGGCCGCCTCGGGGACCCCTCAACGTCTTGTGGGTCGTCGTGGTCACCACGTCCGCGAAAGGCACCGGGGACGGGTGAACTCCGGCCGCCACCAGCCCCGCGATGTGAGCCATGTCGACGAGCAGCATCGCCCCCACTTCTCCGGCGATGGCCGCGAAGGCCTCGAAATCGAGCGTCCGGGGGTACGCACTCGCCCCCGCCACGATCATGGCCGGCCGCTCCCGGCGAGCGAGCTCCGCCACGACGTCCATGTCGACGCGCCCGTCCTCTTCGCGAACCCCGTACGGGACGACGTCATACAGTTGCCCGCTGAAGTTCACCGGGGAGCCGTGCGTCAGATGGCCACCGTGCGACAGGTCCATCCCGAGGAGCTTCGCCCCCGGTTCCAGGAAGGCGAAATAGGCCGCCATGTTGGCCTGCGCGCCGCTGTGCGGCTGGACGTTCGCGTGATCCGCCCCGAAGAGCTCACGGGCACGGCTTCTCGCCAGATCCTCGACGACATCCACCTGCTCGCAGCCACCGTAGTAGCGCTTCCCGGGATAGCCCTCGGCGTACTTGTTGGTGAGCACGGAGCCCATCGCCTCGAGCACGGCCCCGGACACGAAGTTCTCGCTGGCGATCAGCTCGAGGCCCTCCCGCTGACGGGCCGCCTCGGCCTGGATGGCCGAGAACACCTCGGGGTCGACCACCTGGAGGTGGTCACACGACGGAGCCACATCCGTCTCACCCGGACGCACCGGATCGAAGTCCATGGCGCTCATACGTACGTGCGGTGCAACTGAGTGACCGCATGCACCCGGCGCAGAGCTACTTCGTCGGCCGCTTCCGCGCTCGTGATCCCCTCCGCCCCGGCCAGGTCGAAGATGGCGAGCAGCGTCGCGTAGATCTCTCCCGCCTTGCGCTTCGACCGCTCGAGAGTCCAACCGGCGAGCTCGGAGTAGACGTTGATCAGCCCGCCCGCATTGATCACGTAGTCGGGGGCGTACAGGATATCGCGCTCCTCGAGCATCGCCGCATGCCGCGACTGGGCAAGCTGATTGTTGGCCGCACCGGCGACGATCTCGACCTTGAGTCGGGGAATCGTATCGTCGTTCAGGATCGCCCCCAGCGCACACGGAGCGAACACATCCGCGTCGACGTCGTATACCTCGTCTGCGCTCACGGCTTCGCACCCGAGCTCGTCCACACAGCGCTGGACTCGTTCGTCGTCGATGTCCGCCACGAACACCTTCGCACCCTCGGCCCGAAGGTCCTCGGCGAGGAAGTAGCCCACGTGGCCGGCGCCCTGCACGACCACCGAGCGATCCGATAGATCGTCCGTCCCGAACTTCTTCAGGCTGCAGGCCTTGATGCCGCGGTAGGTGCCGTACGCGGTGACCGGAGACGGATCGCCCGACTTGCCGGCCATGCCGACCACGTGCTCGGTCTCCATGTGGATGTAGTCCATGTCGGCCACCGACGTCCCGACATCCTCGGCCGTGAAGTAACGGCCTCCGAGGGACTCCACGGCGCGACCATGCGCCCGCATGATCATCTCGCGCTGCTTGACCCGGTTGTCCCCGATGATCACCGCCTTGCCTCCACCGAGGTTCAGCCCGGCCACCGCGGCCTTGTAGGTCATGCCACGCGAGAGGCGGAGCACGTCGATCAGCGCGTCGTAGTCCGACTCGTAGTTCCAGAACCTCGTACCGCCCAGCGCCGGTCCGAGCGCCGTATTGTGGATCGCGATAATGCCCCGGTATCCACTGGAAGGATCATATGTGAAGACGACCTGCTCGTGATCGTGCTTCGAGAGGAGGTCGAACATCTCGCTCCTCTCGTCCGCGGCCTCCACGACTTTGTCCGCGTAGCGGGTGTCGGTGCTCACTGGTCGTTTCCTCTCTCCAGATATAGTTCACGTGCGATGATCATACGGTGGATCTCGCTCGTCCCCTCGTAGATCTCCGTCACCTTGGCATCTCTGAACAATCGCTCGACCGGGTACTCGCGGCTATACCCGTAACCGCCGAAGATCTGCACGGCCTGACGGGTCACCCAGGTCGCGGCCTCGCTTGCCACGAGCTTCGCCATGCTCGACAGCTTGCGCTTCCGGGCCTCGTCCCGGTCGTAGGCCAGCGCCGCGCGGTACAGCAGTCCCCGGGCGGCTTCTACGCGCGTGGCCATGTCCGCGAGCTTGAACTGGAGGCCCTGGAAGTCCTTGATCGGTCGCCCGAACTGGACCCTCTCCTCCGCGTAGTCGCGGGCGAAGTCCAGAGCGGCCTCCGCAATGCCGATGGCCTGAGCGGCGATACCGAGCCGCCCTCCCTCGAGAGCCTCGAGGGCGTACCGAAACCCGAGACCCGGCTCCCCGATCAGGTGCTCGGGCCCGAGGAAGAGGTCCTCGAGGGTGACCGCGACGGTCTCCGACCCCCGAAGTCCCATCTTCTTCTCCTTCTTGCCCGGAATGTACCCCTCGGCGTCCGTCGGCACGAGGAACGCGCCGATGCCCCGCGAGCCCTGGCGGTCGGTCGGCTCGTCCGTTCGGACCATCATCAGCACGATATCGGCCGAGGTCCCGTTGGTGACCCACATCTTGGAGCCGTTCAGCCGCCACCCGTCGCCGTCCCGTGTCGCCTGCGACACGATCGCCGCCGCATCGCTGCCGGCATCGGCCTCGGTCAGGGAGAACGCCCCCAGCAGCTCGCCGCGGGCCATGGGCCTGAGCCACCGTTCCTTCTGCGCCTCAGTTCCGTGCCGCACCAGCGTTTGCGTCGGAAGGGAGTTGTGCACGCTCATCGAAACCGCCACGGAGGGGTCTCCCCACGAGATCTCCTCCAGCACGTAGAGATACGTGAGCATGTCGAGCTCCAACCCGTCCCACTTCTCGGGAATCAGCATGCCGAGGAAGCCCAGCTCCCCCAGCTTGCGTATGGGCTCGGAGTCCGTCTCGGCCTCGTTCCGGTCGCGGTCCGCCGCTCCCGGACGAAGCTCGTCCCGGGCGAACCGCCGCGCGAGCAGCAGGATCTCCCTCTGCTCCTCCGTGAGGCGGGTCCCGGCGTGCGACCTACGCATCGCCGTACGCGTAGAATCCCCGGCCCGCCTTCCGTCCCAGCCGGCCGGCGGCGACGTACTTCGCCAGGAGCGGACAGGGCCGGTACTTGTCCTCCCCGAGATCGCGGTGCAGCACCTTCATGATGAAGAGACAGGTATCCAGCCCGATCAGGTCGGCGAGTGCCAGAGGCCCCATCGGATGGTTCATTCCCAGCTTCATCACCTTGTCAATCGCTTCGGGTCGGGCTACCCCCTCCATCAGGCAGTAGACCGCCTCGTTGATCATCGGCATGAGAATCCGGTTGGAGACGAACCCCGGAAAATCGTTCACCTCCACGGGCGTCTTCCCGATCCGTTCGCACAACCCGACCGTCAGCTCGGTGGTCGCGTCGTCGGTCTCCAGGCCCCGGATGATCTCCACCAGCTGCATCACCGGCACCGGGTTCATGAAGTGCATGCCGATGAACCGCTCCGGACGGCTCACGGTGCCCGCAAGGTCGGTGATCGAGATCGAGCTGGTGTTCGACGCGAGGATCGCTTCCCCGGAACACAGGGCGTCGAGGCGCCTGAACACCTCCAGCTTCAACTCCCGGTTCTCGGGGACGGCCTCCACGACGAGCTGCGCCTCCCCGACGGCCTCCAGCTCCGTCTCCGTCCGAACCCTCTCCAGGGCTGCGCGCGCCTCGGCCGCGTCGATGCGGTTCTTGGCCAGCTGCCGGCTCAGGTTCTTCTCGATGCTCGAGCGAGCCCTTTCGAGAGCCTCCGGCACCGCGTCGACCAGCACGACTTCGATACCGGCGAGCGCGAAGACGTGGGCGATGCCGTTCCCCATCGTCCCGGCACCGACCACGCCCGTGAGGTCTACGTGGCTGGCGTTCATGTTCCCTCCGATTCGATCGGCCTCCACCGCGTCGATGGCGGCCTTCATTATGCTTTCTCGGGATTCCCGCTCTCGATCCTCATCAGCGGTCCCCGGCTCAGAACGACGGGATCGCGCGACAGCCGGGGGCTATGCGCCGCCCAGAAGATGCCCAGCAGCGCCGCCGCCGAGAGAAGGAGGCTCGCTTCCGGGCCGTAGGCACCACCCGTCCAGAGCGGGGGCCCGTCCGTTTCGAGCTGCACCAACGGCGATCCCACGTCTAGGCCGCTCACCGGCAATCCCGCGCCGACCCCCATCGTCCAGTTCCACGCGAGGTGAGCTCCCGTCACGAGCCACAGGCTCAGCGTCCTCCAGTAGAGGATTCCGAGCAAAATCCCGGCCAGCAGCGTGTTCACCATCGCGACCCGACCGACACCCGGATTGACCCCGTGAAGGGCGGCAAAAACCACGGACGTCGCCCCCACGGCCACACCTGCTCCCCACCTTCTCGCCAGCACCTGGAGAGGGTAGCCGCGAACGGCCAGCTCCTCGAAGAACGCCGCAACCAGCAGCAGAAGCGTCACATACACGAGCGACTCGAGGGACCACGGAGCCGCGCGCTCGACCGTCGCCACTCTTGCCCAGCCTCCGACGATCATCGCTCCGAGGACCAGACCGATCAGTGCGAGCCCGATGCCGAGGCCACGAGCCAAATCGACGGCCGATCGGCGGTGCACGGCCAGGCCGAGAACCACGGGCGATCTCGACTCCACCGTGGACATCATGACCCATGTGGCGACCATCGCAGCCGCACAGGCGGCCAGCGCTCCCGCCAGAGTCAGTCGCTCCAGGGTGGCCGGAAACGCCCACGCGACGGCGCCCTGGAACAGAAGCGTCAGCAGGAGGAGGAGAACCCCATAGGCCGCCAGCCGCCAGCCCCACGGCTGGCGTTCTCCGCCCTTCTCGACGTGCCGCGCGGTGCCGACCTCCACCACCCCGCGCGGCCCCACGACCTACGAAGAGCGTCCGCGCAGGGCCGCGGGACCGAGCCGAACGATGGCGAGCACGAGCAGGATCTTCAGCACGTCCCCGACGAAGAACGGGCGCAGAATGGCACCCACGGAGACGGATCCGCCGGCCACCACGGTGAGCCAGGCGATCCCGCCCGCATGGATCACCGCGAGAGCGGCGGCCAGGCACACGGCGCCGCGCAACCAGCCTGCCCGACCCGGGTGCCACAGGCCTGCGACCGCGGCCGCCACGGGAAAGGCCAGCAGATACCCGCCTGTCGGCCCGAGCAAGTACGCCGCTCCACCTCCGGCCGCGAAGACCGGGAGTCCGGCTGCTCCTGCGAGCAGGTAGGCGGCCTGGCTGGCCGCTCCGCCT
>NZ_JBZQEK010000157.1:0-8507 GCF_058719085.1 Candidatus Benthicola sp. | reverse complement strand
GGACGCGCGCAACAGGCCGTGCGGGTGTTCGAGCTCAATACCCGCGTGTTTCCCGGGGCCTACAACACCTGGGACAGCCTCGGTGAGGGCCAGGCGGAACTCGGCCTGTACGAAGAGGCTGTCCAGTCGTACGAGCGCTCTCTGGAGCTCAACCCGGACAACGGCAATGCGGTCGAGATGATCGGTCGGATCCGGGCTCTTCAGGCGGAGGAATAGGACAGGCCCCGCACACCAGGAGGGTTTCGCTTGGATCGCCGGCACTTCGTCGTGACCGCAGCCGGTGCGGCTGCCGCATTCCCCTTCGGCATCCGCACGGTCGGCGGGGCCGTGCGTCCGACCGAAGGGTCCGTTCGGCCGGTGCCGAGCCCCTCACAGCTGGCGTGGCAGCGGGATGAGCTCGCCCTCTTCGTCCACTTCGGGATCAACACGTTCACCGACCGGGAATGGGGTGAGGGGACCGAGGACCCCGCCCTGTTCGACCCGTCCGGGCTCGACTGCCGTCAATGGGCGCGCGTCGCCCGCGAGACCGGCTTTCGAGCCATGATCCTGACGGCCAAGCACCACGACGGCTTCTGCCTGTGGCCTTCGTCGACCACCGGTCACTCGGTGGCATCGAGTCCGTGGCGCGGCGGGAAGGGAGACGTCGTGCGCGAGTTCTCCGACGCCTGCCGCGCCGAGGGCCTGCGGATGGGCCTCTACCTGTCGCCGTGGGACCGCAACGCTCCGAGCTACGGCGATTCTCCCCGGTATGATGACCTGTACTGCGATCAGCTGACCGAGCTGCTGACTCGCTATGGACCGGTCCACGAGGTGTGGTTCGACGGGGCGAACGGGGAGGGCCCGAACGGAAGGCGCCAGGTCTATGACTGGCCGCGGTACTGGGGTCTCGTTCGGCGATGGCAGCCCGAGGCCGTGATCTTCTCGGATGCCGGTCCGGACGTGCGTTGGATCGGGAACGAGCGTGGCGTCGCCGGTGATCCCAACTGGTCGACGGTGGATCCGGCCGTGGTCCCGTTCCCGGGAGCCACGGGCGAGGGCGTCACGGCGATGCTGCAGCACGGAGACCCCGCGGGAACGGTTTGGAGACCGGGTGAAGCCGACGTGTCCATACGGCCCGGGTGGTTCCATCACCCGGCTGAGGACGACCGGGTCAAGTCGGTGGATGACCTCGAGGATCTCTACTTCATGTCCGTCGGACGGAACTCGAAGCTCCTGCTGAACGTGCCCCCGACCCGCGAGGGCCGACTCCATTCCATCGACGTCCAGCGACTGCAGGGGTTTCGTACCCGGATCGACGAGCGTTTCCGGGAAGACCGGTATCCCGCCGTGTCGGAAGGACGCGAGACGATCGTGTCGGTGGCCGACCTGCGCGAGGACATCGAGCGCGGCCAGGCGGTGGCGGCCTACACGCTGCGCGGCCGCATAGGGGGGAGCTGGCGGGTGCTGTCCACGGGGACCACGATCGGTTGCCGGAAGCTGGACCGCTTCGAACCCGTGGCGGTGACCGCCGTGCAGCTGTCGATCGACGAGACGGTGGGTGGGGCGCTGCCGGTGCGTCTCGCGCTCTACTGAGTCCCGCCGTCAGCGCACAGCCCCGCTCGTGGAACTCAACCACTTCGGATCGCCGTCGAACCCCGGCTGGTCCGTGAGGCGCCGGGTGATCGATCCGTCCGGTCGCACCAGGTAGATCTCCCAGTCTCCCGACCGGGAGGAGCCGAACGCGATCCACTCGCCATCCGGCGACCAATCCGCGACGAGATCGTCGCCCGGACTTCTGGTTACGTTCGTCACGGTGCGGCTCTCGAGGTGGAGCGTGAAGATGTCCGCCGAGCCATCCTCCGTGTCCGTCGAGTCGAACAGTACCGAGCGGCCGTTCGGGGACCAGCCGGGGTGCCCGTCCAGGCGGTCGTTCCGTGTGAGCTGGTCGATGGCGCCGGTCGAGAGCTCCATCCGGTAGATCTCCGGGTCGCCATCCCGATCGCTGGTGAAGACCAGCTGCCGCCCGTCGGGCGACCATCGGGGCTGCACGTCCGCGGCAGGATGGTCGGTGACACGGCGTTCCTCGGACCCGTCCAATCTCGAAACGTATACGTCCACGTTGCCGCTCCGGAGATCTGCGTACGCGAGCCACTGGCCGTCCGGGGAGACGTCGGGTCCCGTTTCGTAGCCGGGACTCGGACCGAGGTGCCGCGGCTCCGCCTCGGGCCCGGCCGCGCGAAACAGAGCCGGTTCCCCGGTTCGTTCACTCAGGAAGAGGACGTCGGTACCCGGGCCGATGCGTCTGGGATTGTAATCCGGTGCCGGCGACCCCTGGTACAGCGCCGGTCCGTCCCCGTCCGCTGCCTGGTGAGCTGGAAACCAGTAGAGATCCCCTTCTCCGCTGCGGGCGGACATGAACACGAGATCGCAGCAGACCTCGGGCGTGGCTTCCTGCGCCCCGAGCGGAGGCACGAGCACGATCACCGCCGCAACCGCCATCCAGCGAAGCCTGCGTCTCTTCACGCGGCTGCCGCGAATCAACCGTCTGCCGGCTTCCGGGCCGTCATCATCACGCCCTTCACACCGAACGCCTCGGCGGAGCTCTGGGTCGACGGGTTACGGAAACGGAACCCTGGCACCACGGCCGACTTTACGCGCCGGAAGCCGGACTCCTCGAGCAGCTCGAACATCTCTCCTTCCAGGAGAGCGCCCCCGATTCACGATGCCCACAGCTTCGGGTCGTTGACGATCGACTGGGACAGCTGCTTTCCGCTCACGATGTCGGTGATCGAAATCCGACCGCCGGGCTTCAGGACCCGGAACATCTCCTCGGCCACCCTGCGCTTCTGGAACGAGAGATTGATCACGCCGTTCGAGATCACCACGTCCACCGACTCGTCGGGGAGCGGGATGGACTCCATCCGGCCCTCGTGGCATTCCATGGACGCACCCGTGGTCGCCGCGTGCGCCTGGGCCTTCAGACACATGGTGGGATTGAGGTCGACGCCGATCACCTTCCCCCGTTCACCCACGGCCCACGAGGCGATGATCGCGTCGAGCCCCGCTCCGCTTCCGAGGTCGAGAACCGTCTCGCCCGCCTGCAGGTTCGCCCTCTCGTGCGGGTTCCCGACGCCGGCGAACGAGCGGACGGCTCCGGGCGGCGCCCGGTCGAGCCACTCCGTCGAGTACCCGAACCTCTCGGCGGCCTCGCGGCCGTGATAGAAGTGGAACTCTCCGTCCGGGTTTTCGGCTACCTCCTCGTACATCCGAATGATCTCGTCCTTGAGGACGAGCTCGAGGGAAGCCTGATCGTCCGCCGCGTTCGTCATGCTCATCCGATCCGCATCGAGGGCTCTAAAGTCGATTCCAAACGTAATACGGAGCTCGGTCTCCGATGAAGGATGCGCAGGCGCGGAAGCGCTCCGGACACGTGAACGAAGTGATTACGGTTGCCCACCGACCATGACGGCCGCCAGCACCGCCCCCTCTTGGCCCCCGTTGTACCAGGCGTGAGCCGTTCCGTTCTGGACGACCACGTCGCCGGGTCCCAGCGTGACCATCGCTCCGTCGTCCAGCTCCATCAGGACGGTCCCGGTCAGCACGATCACGTAGTCCACGGTCGGTGTGGAGTGAAGGCCCGTCTCGGGGTCGGCCGAGGCGGCCAGATCCGTGACCTTCGATCTGAATTCCTTCATGATACTCTCGGGTGTCGAACCCATTTCCGCGGCCGCTGCGAGCTCCGACGGCGACGGAAGGCGGAACAGGAGCAGGCGTGATTCCCCGGGTCCGGGTACGAACCGTCCCTCTCCGATCTTCGATTCGCCGCTCGCCAGGCCAGAATCCACGGAGCGCGTCGTCCACAGCGGGGTGATCTCGTATCCGGGGAGCGTCTCGAACCGAATGACGTCGGATGGATGCCCGTCGGACGCGACGATCGCGCGGCCCTCCGGAGAGTGTCCGGTCACCACGAGGCGAGCATCGGCGGTGGTCTGCCCGACCGCGGCGGGGGGTGCGAAGACGAGGATGAAGGCCAGGATGAAACCGGTCCGGATCTTCACGGCGAGCCTCCTTGGAGCGGGCGGTTGCTGGCGAAGCTCTACAGAGTGAAAACTCGTCTCCGCATCCTCATCGCACCAGCTTCCGTTATCATTTGGTCACCCGAGCGCGCCATCGAGAACCGTCAAGCAGGGGATTCTGATGATTTCCGGCCGCCGCTTCCTTACTCGTCTGGTCCTGTGGCCGGTCCTTCTGACCGGCTCCCCCGCCATCGTGATGGCTCAGTCCGGAAGCCCGGCCGTCGGACAGGATACCGTGTCGCTGGAGCGCCGGATGTGGGTGGCGTCGAAGATCTATGCCTCGGTGCAGACCTATTTCGGTCACTGGGAAGCGGTGCCCGAACTGGATCTCGACTCGGCCTTTCAGGCCTACCAGCACGAGGCGCTCGAAGCCGCCGACCGGTTCGAGTTCGACCTCGCGACCTTCCGGTTCATGGCCTCCCTCCGGAACGGCCACACCGGCTTCACGGACCGCTGGCTCTTCGATGTCGGCGGCGGTCCCGTCGGCTTCACGGCGAGCAGGGTCGATGACGAGTGGGTGGTCCGGCGGAGCCGCGTCGCGGGACTGCAGCCGGGCGATGTGATCGTGGCCGTGGACGGGGAGCCGGTCGGGGACTTCGTGGCTCGGCGCCTGCCCTTCCTCTCGGCGTCGAGCGAAGGGGCAGCGATCCGTCGCCTTTGGACCCGGAACTACCTGTTTCCAGAGCGCTTCTCGGTACGTCTGGAGGACGGCCGGGCGATCCAGATCGATCGGACCCGCCAGGAGCTGGCTCCGAGCCCTGGCCGTCCCTACACGGAGGAGATCCGGGATGACGGCACCGCGTACCTGTACATCCCGTCGTTCGGGCAGCCCGAGATGGAGGAGCGAGCCGTGGCGTTCGTCCAGCGGAGCACGGAGGCGCCCGCGCTGGTGATCGACGTGCGCGGCAATGGCGGAGGAACGACCCCGACGTCCTTGATCGAAGCACTGATGGACCGACCGTACCGGGGGTTCACCGAGTCCACGGTCGTCACGAACGGACTGTTCGCCGCCTACGCGAAGATTGCCGGGGAGGCTCCTCCCGGCAGCTTCAACGACTACGTGCGCGGTTATCTGGACGCGTTCGATGAAATGGGTCGCTACCAGATGCGGATGCCGGCGGCGACGGTGCCACCCCGGGCTTCGACCTACCCGGGTTCCCTCTTCGTTCTCATCGACGAGGGATGCGTGTCGGCGTGCGAAGACTTCGTGATGCCGCTACGGACGAGCGATCGCGCTCTCGTCTTGGGCGAGCCGACCTCGGGGAGCACCGGCCAGCCCTACATGCATGATTTCGGGAACGGGATGAGCTTCCGGGTGAGCGCCAAGCGCGTCTACTTCCCCGACGGTTCGCCCTTCGAGGGAGTGGGCATCGAGCCGCACATCGAGATCGTTCCCTCGGCGAACGATCTGCGTGCCGGCCGGGATCCGGTCCTCGAGCGCGCGAACGAGCTGGCCGGGGCGGAAGCCTTCTGATCTGGCTGCGATCCGTCATCGTGCGCCATTCCGCGACAGCCGTTAGACTTCCTTCCCCCTCCACTGAAACTGGAGAGATCCGTCGCTCTCTCTGACACGCCTGTCATCAAGGGGCTCCGCATGTTCACCCATCATCGATCCGTTTCGTACCGGGCCGCGATGCTCGTCTCTCTGTTCGTCGCGGCCTTCACCGTCTGGAGCTCCTCGGCCGTGGCCCAGGCGCCGGACGCCACGAGGGCCGTCCTGATCACCGGCACCAGCTCGGGAATCGGACTCAGGATGACGGAGGTGCTTTCGCGGAACGGCTTCTTCGTCTATGCGGGTGCTCGCGACGCCGCGGACCTGCAGCGTCTCGATGCCATGGACAACGTTCAGGCGGTTCGTCTCGACGTGACCGTCCAGAGCGACATCGATGCCGCCGTCGAGCTCGTCCGGTCGGAGGGGAGAGGCCTGTACGGTCTCATCAACAACGCCGGCGTCGCCGTCATGGGACCCCTGATCGAGCTTCCCGAGGAGGACATGGCGTTCCAGCTGGGCGTCAACCTGTTCGGACCGTACCGGGTGACGAAGGCGTTCGCCGATCTGCTGATCGAGAGCCAGGGACGCGTGCTCAGCGTGAGCTCGATCGCCGGGGTCCTCTCGGGGCCGTTTATCGGTGCGTACAGCATGAGCAAGCACGGGGTGGAAGCCTACGTCGACGCCCTGGCCGCCGAGCTCGAGCGCTTCGGCGTCGAGGTGGCGGCGGTGGAGCCGGGCAACTTCAAGTCTCAGATCACGGCCTCGATGGTCGAGCGCATGAAGCGGAACGGTTACTCCGCCGAGGGCTCGAGGTACGGATCGATGCTCGACATGGTCACCGGACCGCTCGACCGCTCGCAGTACGATGAGCCGGACGCCGTCGCTCTCGCCGCGCTCGACTTCATGACGAGCGATTCGCCGAAGCGGCGCTACATGGTCGTGCCGAACCAGTTCGAGGCCGCGATCACCATCCGCCAGGCGATCAGCGAGCTGGTGCAGCTGAACGAGGGCCAGCCGTATGCGTACTCGCGCGACGAGCTGGTCGGGATGCTGGACGAGGCGCTGGAGGGGGCGCTGCCCGCGAGCGCCGGCGAGTTGCAGGAGGTGGAAGAAGGCTCCGGAGCCGGCCTCCACGAGGCCGCGGCCACGGGCGATCTCGAGGCGCTCCGTACGCAGATAGAAGCCGGCGCAGACTTGAACGAGAGGGAGCCCGGGGGTGGCTCGAGTCCTCTCGTCACCGCCGCCACCTTCGGTCAGACGGAGGCCGCGCGGATGCTGATCGAGGCCGGAGCGGATCTCGACCAGCAGAACAACGACGGAACGACAGCTCTGATCGCCGCGGCCTTCTTCTGTCGCACGGAGATCGTGGAGGCGCTTCTCGAAGCCGGCGCCGACCGGTCGATCCGGAACAACGCCGGGTCCACGGCCCTCGATTCGGTGAGCGGTCCGTGGGACGAGGTGCAGGGCATCTACGAATTCGTCGGCGCGGCGCTCCAGCCGTACGGGCTGAATCTGGACTACGAGAGAATCCGCGAGACGCGTCCGCAGATCGCGGAGATGCTGCGGTAAGTCCGGCAGACCGGGGCATGTCGAGGCCTTCCCAGGGTGGTGGTGCAGGCGCAAGATACCGCGCATGAAGCGCTGCGCATTCCTGACGCTCGACGAGGTCGCCGACTTCGTGATCGACGACGAGCTCGCGTACGAGCCGTTCCGGGCGATCGGCTGGGAGGTCGAAGCCGTCCCGTGGCGACGACTCCCGGCATCGTACGGTCGCTTCGATGCGGTGGTGATCCGGTCGCCCTGGGACTACCAGCAGGACCCGGTGGCGTTTCTCGCGGTTCTGTCGGAGATCGAGCGGGCCGGGGTACCGCTCTTCAACTCGATCGACCTCGTCCGCTGGAACCTCCGGAAGACCTACCTGCGGGAGCTGGCGGAGCGCGGCGTGGCCATCCCGCCTACGCTGTGGCTCGACTGCCTGCCGCCGGGCGGAACGCTCCGGCTGTTCGATGAGCTGGATTCCGAAGAGATCGTCCTCAAGCCCGTCGTCGGCGCCAACGCGGACGGCGCCTTCCGCCTGACCCGGCGGACGGCCGAGGCCCGCCGCGAAGAGATCGATACATGCTACGCCGATCGTCCCCTGATCGCGCAGCCGTTCGCGAGAGCCGTGCTGCGGGAGGGAGAGGTTTCGTTGATCTATTTCGGCGGATCGCTCAGCCACGCGATCACGAAGACCCCGAAAGCCGGAGACTTCCGCTCGCAGGAGGAGCACGGCGGCCTCATCCGGGCGATCGAGCCGCACGACGGGCTCCTCGCGGCGGGGGACGCGGCCCTCGCCGCGGTTCCCACCGGTGGCGGGGTGCCGCTGTACGCCCGGGTAGACCTGGTGCGGGCGAACGACGGCGGGGGCTACTGGCTCATGGAGCTGGAGCTCATCGAGCCGGCGCTCTACCTGCGGGTGGACCCGGGAGCTCCAGGTCGGTTCGCGGCGGCTTTTCGGGACGCGGTGGAGGCGTACACGGCCATGGGGTGACCGGCGGCAGACCGCGCGCCGCGGCACTCACGACCTCCCTGTGTCCGTTGACGACCGGCTTCTTCGCATGTGCAGGTGGAGTCACACTACACCTCACGCGCAGACGGAGGAGCCATGGAGCAGTCGACGAAGTTGTGCATCGTGATCACGGCGGGTCTCGACGACGAAAGGGCGTCGGTCGCCTGGAGCATAGCCAACGGCGGGATCAACAACGGCCTGGAAGTGACGGTCTTTCTCACCAGTTCCGCTGTGGACTGGGTGAGGAAGGGAGCCGCGGACGGCGCGCACTTGAATCCCTTCGATCCCCCGATGAAAGACATGATCGAGGTGATACGGGAGAAGGGAAAGGGCATCCTCGTGTGCCCGCCGTGCGCGAAGGTCCGGGGCTACGAGCAGGAGGACCTGCTGGACGGGGTCGTGCTGGTGGGGT
>NZ_JBZQEK010000156.1:0-23433 GCF_058719085.1 Candidatus Benthicola sp. | reverse complement strand
GTCTGAGGCTGACAGGACTCAGGCATCGAGGATTCCGAGCGCAGCGAGGACCCACCTGGACGTTTGACGGAGGTCAGCGCTCGCCGCCGGTCAATCGACTTCTGAGTTGCAGCAGCCGTGAGAGCAGCGCGGCCACCTGTGCCGAGTCCGCCACCCGGAACCCGGCGGCCGTCGGCTCCGGTCCCACCTTCACGCTCACGTCCCGCACTCCGAGGGTCTCAAATGCCGCTTCGTCGGTCACGTCGTCGCCGATGAAGACCACGGCGTCCGCCCCGATTTCGGCGCGGTACCGATCGAGCGCCGCACCCTTGTCCGCTCGCACCGCCATGAACTCGATGACCTTCTTGCCGGACCGCACATCCACGGCCAGCTCTCCGGCCGCCTCGACGGCGGCCTGCCGGGCGGATTCATGGTGATCCTCCGCCACCCGCCGGTAGTGAAACGCGACGCTGTGTGGCTTGCCCTCGAGCTCGGAGCCCGGAAACCGACGACACACGGGCTCGAGCAGGTCCAGAAACCTCGCGGCGCCGGATGACCCGCTCGCCGTCTCGGACGGGTCGGACTCGGCTCCGTGACTCCCGATCAACCGAATGCCGGAGGGCAAGGGACCGAGGCGGCTCTCGAGATCCTCCCTTGCTCTTCCCGACAGCACGAGCACCGGGGTGCGCGGAAGCTCCGCCAGCGCCACGAGAGCATCGAGGGCCCCGGGATCGGGCCGGGCGGCTGCCGGGTCCTCGACGATCGGAGACAGGGTCCCGTCGAAATCGCTGGCCACCAGCAGAACGCGATGCGCCGCGGCCCGCTCGAGGGCCCGATCGAGCTCCGGACTCAACGTTCCAGCGCCTCGATGCAGGAGCGCGACCAGCGATACACGTCATGCTTCTTCACGGTCTCACGCAGCGGCCGCATCCGCACGGCCATCTGTTCGGAGCTGAGCCGAACGACGTCCCGCAGCGTCTCCGCGAGCCCATCGAGATCGACCGGGTTGATCAGGACGGCCTCCTTGAGCTCGGAGGCGGCCCCGGCGAATTCGCTCAACACGAGGAGCCCATCGTCGGAGGTCCGGGACGCCACGTACTCCTTGGCCACCAGGTTCATTCCGTCGCACAGCGGGGTGACCAGCATGACGTCCGCCGAGCGGTAGGCCGCTACGAGCTCCTCGAATTCGAGGTGTCGGTACATGTACACGACGGGCGTGTACCCGGGCCTTCCGAAGTCGCCGTTGATCCGGCTCACCAGGCCCTCGATCCGCTCCCTCTGCTCGGCATACTGGATGAGCGATTCGCGGCTGGGCACGGCGACCTGAAGGAAGACCGTCTCGGCTGCTTCCTCCGGGTGCCGTTCGTGAAACGTCTGGATGGCCCGAAGGCGGTGATCGATGCCCTTGGTGTAGTCCAGCCGATCGACCCCGAGGAGGACCCGGGTCGCCGGCGCCATCCGCTCGCGCAGCCGATTCGCTTCGGCGATCACCTCGGGACGTGCGGCGGTGCTGGCGAATGCCTCCGCATCGATCGAGATCGGGGCCCACTGGAGCCGTATACGCCGATCCCGGAACAACAGCATGTCCCCATCCGGCCGGGCCCCGGCGAATCGAATGGCCGCGTTGCGGAAGTTCGCCACGCTCTGGCGGGTCTGGAACGCGAGCACGTCCGCGCCCAGGAGGCCGTCCAGGAGGCTTTCGCGCCACGGCAGGTAGGCGAACAGCTCGATGGGAGGAAACGGGATGTGCAGGAAGAAGCCGATCGTCGCGTCGGGGCGCCGCTCCCGCAGATACCCGGGCACCAGCTGCATCTGGTAGTCGTGCACCCACGCGGTCCCGGAGGCCGTGAGGGCGCCGGCGGCCTCGTCGGCGAAACGGCGGTTGACTTCGCGATACGGGTGCCACCAGTGGCGGTGGTACTGGGGGGTGCGGATCGCGTTATGGTACAGGGGCCAGAGGGTGTTGTTGCAGAACCCGAGATAGTACGAGTCCATCTCCTCCCGGCTGAGCGGGACCGCGTGCAGGCGCATTCGATCGTGTGTGAACGGAGGTGGCGCGAAGTCGGGAACACCGGTCCAACCGACCCACACCCCGTCCCGTTCCTGGAGAATCGGAACGAGAGCGCTCACCAGGCCGCCCGGACTCGTCTCCCAGCAGTCCTGTTCCTCGTCCCGGCTCACCGGGAGCCGGTTCGCGACCACCACGAACTCGCTCTTTCTGTCCATCGCGTTCCCTTCCCCCGTGCCGACTGCCCCGAACCGGCGCTCCCCGGCGCGATAGCCCCGGCGGTGGGCCGGCCCTGCCGCCCGCTGCGACCTTCAACATAGCATCTCCGCGTCCCGAGATGCCGTGGCGGCCCGCCCGCCGCTCTCGTATCCTATCCTCCTCGGTCCAGTACAACGCCAATCCCGGACGGAATCCGCATGGAAACCAGGCGCACGGTAGTCCCGGCGGCCGAGGAGATCCTCGGAGGCTACTTCCCGGTCCTCGATCACGGTTTCGTGGCCCTGATCGACTACATGGGAAGCGACGAGAGCATCGAGCAGGCCGCCCGGGTGAGCTACGGGTACGGAACGCGGAAGACGAGCCAGACACGCGGGCTGGTGCGCTACCTCCGGCGGCACCGGCACACCACGCCCTCCGAGATGGTCGAGCTCAAGTTCCACTGTGCGATGCCGATGTTCGTGGCGCGGCAGTGGATCCGCCACCGGACCGCCTCGGTGAACGAGTACAGCGGGCGCTACAGCCTGATGCCCCTCCTGTTCTATCGCCCCGAGTACGAGGACTTCGCCGTCCAGAGCGCCTCGAACCGGCAGGGCCGGGAGGGCCAGCCAGCGCCCCGCGAGGTGTACGAGAAGGCGGTCCGGCAGTGGGAGGAGGTTCGCCGCGCCTCGAGCGACACCTACGGGTGGCTGGTGGAGGAGGACGTGGCGCGGGAGCTGGCCCGGATCGACCTTCCCCTGTCGACGTACACGCAGTGGTACTGGAAGATCGACCTCCACAACCTCTTCCACTTCCTCAGCCTCCGCGCCGACCCCCACGCGCAGTGGGAGATCCAGGAATTCGCCCGGGTGATGGCCGGGATGATGAAGCGGGTGGCTCCCCTCAGTTACGAGGCGTGGCTGGACTACGAGTTCAGCGGAGAGCACATGAGTCACGGGGAGCTCGAGGCGCTGCGGACGCTCGTCGAGGTTCGGGACGATGGGCTGGCAGCCCGAGATGGCGCGTCCCTGGACCGGGATGGTCTGAAGGAAGTCGGTCTGTCGGGACGGGAAGCGACGGAGCTCCTGGAGAAGCTGATCCCTGCGGAACGCCCCGACTTCGACCTCGACCTGTCCCGCATGAAGTCACCCGAGGAGTTCCAGTCGCGCATGCAGTCGGCGGTCCCGGGCGAGTTCGAGTAGGGACTCCCTGACGTTCGGACCCCAGCGAGACGGCCGGGCGGCACTTTTCCCCCGGTGTTCCGTAGTACACACAGGTCGGGGGGACGGGAGGTTCTCCGCGGGCACCCGCCATTCGTTTCATGCTGCAGATGGACGGGCCCGCGCGGAGTGGGACAGGAGGCTTCATACGATGCGGCTGAAGGCGCCCCTGAGGACGGGGCTGGCGCTCCTCGTGATGATCGGGATCATGGCACCGGGGCTGACCGGGGCGACCCCGCAGCAGGGCGAGATCCTGCAGGCCCGGGCTCCCGACGCGACCCTGAACGATCTCGCCGAATCGGGCGGGCTCAAGGCCACCGGCGCCTTTCCGTTCGACTACCAGTACCTGGCGTTCTCCGGCGGCGCACCCGAGTCGGTGGCCCTCTGGGCCGCCGCGAGCGTCGAGGCCGGCCGAATCCGGGGCGTCTTCGACCGGGGCTGGCGGTATTCCCTCTTCATCGGGCTGGAGCTGTTCCAGGGAGACTCCCTGGTCGCCGAGAGCACGCAGCGCACCGACTTCGTGTTCAGCCGGCAGGTCGCCGACACGACCCGGGACGGGTTTCCCCTTCAGACGATGGTGAGCGTGCCGCCGGGCGAGTACGAGTACCGACTCGTCGTGAAGGACCTGAACTGGCCCGATGACCGTTCGGTCAACCTGGTGCAGGGCGACCTCGAAGTGCCCGCCTTCGAGGTCACTTCGCCGGTCGTGAGCTCCATCGCGGTGGCGGCCGACTCGATCGGCACCTTTCGACCGGCCGCCGGTGTCGAGCTTCAGCTCAACGCCGCGGCGATCGTGGAAAAGGCCGCCCGGCCCTTCATATACTTCGAGGTGTATGGACTGACGCCCGGAAGCACCTACCGGGGAGAGATCCGGCTCTCGTCCACCTGGGTGTCCCGGGGGAGAGGGGACGTGTTCACCGGTCCGCGCGAGCCGTTTCAGATGCAGTACCGCGGCAGCGTCCCGGCCGATCCGACCGTTCCCGTGAGGGCCGTGCTCAGGCTGGATACGCGGGACGCGGAGCCGGGGCCGTACCAGGTACAGGTCCGGGTCACCGACCTCGAGACCGGGGAGAGGAGCGAGGTCCGGAAGGCCGGCCTCAAGATCCGCCCCCGGACGGCGCGGGTAGCTCCGATCACGGAGATGGAAGTGCGAACGGACGGGGCGACGGAGGGACGTTGAGAAAGAGGATGAGGATGGGGAGGACACGGACGCGCAGTGGCCGCCGTCTCGGGCGGGTGGCGATCGTTGCCCTGGCAGCGGGGCTGTCGGGGTCGCTGATGGCGGTGACACCGGCCGTCGCGCAGACGATGCCCGCCCAGGTGTACTTCGAGCTCGTCAATCGGGGCTACGAAGACCTCGCGGACCGGATCTCGAAGAAGCTCGAGTTCCGGGCCAACCCCGACGACGAGGACGTGCAGTCGCTTCTCGACCGGTGGACCCGCGAAGAGGGGGGCCCGGACGACGGGTGGGACTACATCGCCGTGACCCGCCTGTGGCTTCGCGCGGGTCGGGCCGCACCGGCCGAGCTCGCCCTGATGGAGGCCGAGGAATACGGAGACGTGCCGGCCCCCATCCTGCTCCTCGACCAGGCGAGGGTGGCTTTTCTGGGCGGCCAGGTCCCTCTCGGAGAGCAGGCCTACTGGAAGGGGTGTGAGGACGCCGGCGAGACGGCGTACAAGGAGTACTGGCTGGACATCGAGTCCCTGGCGACTCCCGAAGAGCTGGAAGAGTGGGACCGGTTCCGCCGCCTCCCGATCACCCAGACCGACCTGTGCAGCTTCCTGCGTCCGTTCTGGAACGAGAGGGCGCTCGCCTCGGCCATGGAAGTCGGGCAGCGAATCTCCCTCCACTACGCACGCACACGATACGCGCTCGACAACTACCGGCGCCGCGGCGGAAAGAAAGGGCCGACGTTCTCCAACCGGCTGGGGCGGCCGACCAACTCGGCGTACGACGACCGGGGACTCGTCTACGTCCGCATGGGCGAGCCGGATCGGCAGACCACCTTCGGAGGGAACCCGTCGATCGGCCAGGACGTGGTCAGCGCCGAGTGCTACCACCCGAACGAGAGCTGGGCCTACGACTACCCGGGCGGTACGCGCGTGTACCACTTCTCGACCCTGAGCGGCACGGACGACTACTGGCTGATCGAGAACCTCGGTCTCGTGTACCGATGCGGTGATCCGTCTGCGTCGCTCGCCGGGACGGCCGGAGCCCCGGTGACCGGCGTCCTGTCGCCCGTCAACGAGAACCGTTCGGTCCTGCTGGGACCCAACGCGGGCCTGGTGCTCCAGGACCTGTATCGGTCGCGGCAGGGCGTGGATCCACGGTACGCCGGGATCGCCCAGCGCATGGACGACCAGCTGGGTCAGAACGTGTTCAGCCCGTCGGCGTCGACTTCGGTGGGCTCGGAGGCCCTCGACTCGCAGCGCGCCCTGGCGCGCGAGCGCGAGTGGACACGCGCCGATGGGACCTTTGCCGTCGATTCCGTGCCGGATCGCCCCCCCGTGATGCCGAACTCCAGGCTGATGGTCGAGGAGCTCCAGTTCCTCAGCCCGAGGGAGGGGATGAACCGGGTATGGATCAATGCGGTGATCGAGGCGGACCGGCTCAATCCCGTGGCGCTTCCGGGCGGGCAGTATCGCTACCGGGTCGACGCCCGGTGGGTCATCGTCGACGAGGCGGGCGAATCCGAGGTGCGGAGCTCGTCGTTCGAGGCGGTGACGCCCCGCCTGCTGGGACGCGATGAGAGCCTTCCCATCCGGATCGCCGCCGACCTTTCGCCGGGTCGGTACCGCTACACGCTGCTCCTGAGAGACAGCCGCCCGGCGTCCGGCCAGGAGCTGCCTTCGGGGAACTACCGGCGGGTGGACCTCACGGTCCGGCAGCTGGCGGCGGGCGCCCCGGCCCTCTCGGACGTGGCGGTGGCGGCGGACTCCGGCGGTGCGTGGTCGCCCGGAGGCGGTATCCGGGTGCGCCCCAGTCCCGCCCACCTCACCGGGCCGGACGGCGTCGGCTGGATCTACTTCGAGGTCTACAACCTCACGCCGGGCGGCCAGTATACGACCCGGCTGCGCCTCGAGCCCGACGAAGGCGTGGACGGCGACGCGTTCGAGCTGTCCTTCCCCGGTGACGGAGCGACCGATGCGAGCCGGATGTCGCGGCGCCTGCTGCGCCTCGACCTGACCGATACGGAGCCCGGACGCTACGTCATGCAGGTGACGGTCACGGACGAGGCGAGCGGGGCATCCACCCTTCCGTATTACACGCCGGTGGTGTTGAACCGGGCTTCGCCCTGAGCCGCCCTCGCGGTGACCTCACGGTGGATGTGCGGTAGGGCTTTCCCGGGGACCGCGCGCGTGGCGCTCGGTGTCCTCGCGATCGGTCTGCTGATGCCCTCGAGCGCTTCTCCGCAGACCCTTCCCGGGCCCGCCTACCACGAGCTGATGTCCGGGGGCCACGAGGAGCTGGCGCGCGACCTGGCTCGCCGTCTCGACCTGCGCTCCGATCCCACGCGCCGCGACGTCGAACGTCTGCTGGATCGCTGGGACGAGGAGACGGGCGGACCTTCCTCCGGGATGGACTGGCTCGCCGTCGCCCGGCTGTGGCTGCGGGCCGGCGACGCGGCCCGGGCGGAGTCGGCCCTCGAGCGGTCCGAGGGGAGGATCCCCGAGACGCTGTGGCGCATCGACCGGGCGAGGATCGCGTTCTTGCGTGGACGGATCGAGGGGACGGCCGACTACTGGGCCGCCTGTGCCATCGCGGACGAGACCGCGGCGACCGAGTTGTGGCTGGACGTCGAGGTGCTGGCCACTCCCGACGAGCTCGACGCGTGGGACCGCTTCCGGACCCTGCCGGCGGCCGATCGAGACGACTGCGCCTTCCTGCGGCGGTTCTGGAATCGGCGCGCCGCGGCGTCCGCCATCGACGTGGACGCGCGGATCCTGGAGCACTACACGCGGTCCCGATACGCCCTCGATCACTATCGTCGACGGGGCCGGGTGAAGCCTCGCTTCTCGGTCCGCCTCGGGCGGCCCCCCACCGCGGTGTATGACGACCGGGGTCTGCTGTACGTCCGGATGGGCGAGCCGGACGAGGTCGCGGTCCACCTGGGGGGGGAGTGCATCGAGCCCAACGTGACCTGGGGATACGATCGCCCGGGGGGCTACCGGGTGTACCACCTCTCCCCTCTCGCCGGGATCGACGACTGGTACCTGCTGGAGAACCTCGCGATCGTGTACCGCTGCGGCTCCTGGGATCGCAACCCGATGGTCGCGCTCTCGCCGCTCCTGCTGGATGTTCCCGGCGCTCCCTTCCACGACCTCTACCTGTCGCGTATGGGGCTCGATCCCCGGTACGCGAGGATCGCCGACCGGGCCATGCAGGGGATCGGCGACCCGTTCGGCGCATCGGCCCTCGCCGAGCTTCTCGCCGATGAACGGGAATGGACCTGGGAGGACGGAGAGTACGCCATCGCCACGGTTCCCGAGAGGCCGGACGTCGACCTGGAGGTGGACTTCGGCCTGGAGTGGCTGCAGTTCAGGGCGTCCCGTCCCGGTCTGACCCGGGTGTGGCTGAACGGGATCGCACGGGCGACCGACCTCGAGGGTTTCGAGGGCGACGATGACGGCGAGTACCGTCTCGAGGTGCGCTGGACGCTCCTCGACGAGTCGGGGCTCGGCTTCCGATATGCTCCCGCCGCCTTCGATCTCGCCGTGCCGGGTCCGGTGGACGAAGAGACCGGCATCAGCTTTCGGATGCCACTGGACGTTCCGCCCGGCACGTATCGGTGGACGGTGGCCGTGGAGAACCCGCCCGGGCCGGGCGGAAGCGAGGGCGAAGGCAAGCGGCATGGCGGATATGCGGATGGCCAGGTCGTCGTGCGCGACCTGACGACGGACCTTCCCATCCTCTCCGATGTGGCGGTCTCTCCGGATTCGCTCGGCGGCTGGTCACCGGTGGAGGGAGTTCGACTGAACCCGACGCCGGCCCACATCACCGGGGAGGATGCCGTCGCCTTCATCTACTACGAGGCCTACAACCTGACGCCCGGCGGGCGGTACGAGACGCGCGTCGTCCTCGATCGCGAAGGAGAGGAACGAACGTTCGACCTCACTTATCCGGCGACCGCGCCGACCGGGGCGAGCGTCGTCACGCCCGGCTATCTGCGGATCGACCTGACCGCCTCCGCACCGGGCGACTACACCATGACGGTGACCGTCCTCGACCGGACCAGCGGCCACGTGACCCTGCCCGTGCACACGGAGATCCGCATCGGCCCCGACTGATCGGTTCGGCCGACGCTACCGAACCGCTTGGACGGCCCGGGGCTGGAGGTCAGAGCTCGAGTTCGGCCTGCGCCTCCTCCGCGGCGTCGTCTTCCTCGTTCTCGACCGCCTCCGCTTCCGCCCCGGAGCTCCGGTCGGAGGGGTCCTCGACCGACACGCGGAGCGGGTGCACGCCGACGATGGGACCGGCCCGACCCGACAGGGCCTCGATCTTTGCCGCTGTGCCTCGCCGCGGCTTCACGGGCAGTCCGTCCACGGCGAGCGGCACCACTTCGCCGGACGCCAGCTCGCACATGCCCGAATCGCCGGGATGCACGGCGAGAAGTCCGACCAGGCCACCGGCCCGGTCCGTGTCCGGGTGAATGGCCATCCCCTTTCCGGCGCGCCCCTGCCGCTTCATCTCGGTGAACGGGACCCGCTTCGCATAGCCTTCGCTGCTCACCACGAGGAGCTCGGCGTCTCGTCTCGGCGTCAGCGCCGCCACGAGACGGTCGCCCCCGCCGATGTCGATCCCCTTCACGCCGCGAGCGGTCCGTCCCATGGGGCGGATCTCGTCCTCGGAGAAGCGGATCGCGAGGCCATCCCGGGTGGCGAGGAGCACGTCGTCCGAGCCCTGACTGGGGCGCACCACCATCACCTCGTCATCGTCGGCGAGACCGATGGCCCGGATCCCGCCCGCACGAACGTTGGCGTACTCCGAGATCGCCGTACGCTTGACCTGTCCCCCCCGGGTCACGAAGAGCAGGTACTTCTCCTCCTCGAAGTCGGCCACCGGTACGAGCGACACGATCCGATCGCCCTGTGGGAGCTCCACGAGGTCGGAGAGCAGCTTTCCGCGCGAGCTCCGGGTGCCCCGGGGGAAATCCTTCACCACGAGGGAGTGAACCGACCCCAGGGCCGTGAACATGAGGATCTCGGTCGAGCCGCGAGCGACGAAGGCCTGACGCACGAAGTCGCCGTCCCGCTCCGCCATCGCCTCCGCTCCCGACAGACCGCCGCTGCCCCGGACCGCCAGGGCCTTCGCGTAGCCGAGGCGGCTGACCATGACGAGCGACGACTCGCCACTCTCGCCGGCCGGGAGAGGGAAGGGCTCGCTCTCGTCGAGGATCTCCGTACGGCGGTCGTCTCCGTATCGAAGCGTGAGCTCCGTCAGCTCGGATCGGAGCAGGTCGCGTCGGGCTGCGTCCTCTTCCACCAGGTGTCTGAGCTCCTCGATCCTCGCCCGGAGGCCCTCCAGCTCCTCGATCAGCTTCTTGCGCTCGAGCTGAGTGAGCCGCGCGAGGCGCATGGCCAGGATCGCCTCTGCCTGCCTCATCGACAATCCGAACTCCGCGCACAGGCGGTCGGCGGCCGCGCGCGGTGAGGTCGAGTCGCGGATGAGCTCGATGACCCGGTCGATGTGATCCAGCGCGGTCAGCAGTCCCTCGAGGACGTGGGCCCGGTCCTCCGACTTCTGCAGCTCGAACGTGGCGCGACGCCGGATCACGTCCAGCCGGTGATCCACGAAGCACTGCAGCGCCTGCTTGAGGTCGAGCTGCTCCGGCCGCCCATCCACGAGAGCGAGCATGATGACGCCGAACGTGCTCTTGAGCTGGGTCTTCAGAAACAGGGTCTTGAGCAGCTTCTTGAGGTTCGCGTCCCGCTTCAGCTCGATCACCAGGCGCACCCCGTCCCGGTCCGACTCGTCCCGGAGGTCGGTGATCGCCTCGACCCGGCCGCTCCGCACGATCTTGGTGATCTGCTCGATCACGCGCGTCTTGTTCACCTGGTAGGGGAGCTCCGTGACCACGAGCGAGGTCTTTCCGTACATGCCCTCCTCGAGGTGCATCCGGGCTCGCATCTCCACCAGGCCCCGGCCGGTGCGGTATGCGTCTCCGATTCCCTCCCAGCCCCAGATGTAGCCGCCGGTCGGGAAGTCGGGTCCGTCCACGAGCTCGACGAGGTCATCCACGGTGCAGTCCGGGTGACGCACCAGGTGGTCGGTGGCCGCGGCCAGCTCCCGCAGATTGTGCGGCGGGATCTTGGTGGCCATGCCGACCGCGATGCCATCCGAGCCGTTCAGCAGGAGGTGGGGAAGGCGGGCCGGGAGCGACGTAGGCTCCTCGAGACGGCCGTCGAAGTTCGGAACGAAGTCCACCGTGTCCCGGTCGATCTCAGCGAGCAGCTCCATGGCCACCGGCGCCAGCTTGGCTTCCGTGTACCGGTAGGCTGCGGCGCTGTCCCCGTCGATGGAGCCGAAGTTGCCCTGTCCATCGACCAGCGGATAACGGAGCGAGAACTCCTGCACCATGCGCACCAGGGTGTCGTAGACCGCGCTGTCGCCGTGCGGGTGGTACTTGCCGAGCACGTCGCCGACGACCGTAGCGCACTTCTTGTGCTCCCGGTCGGGCAGGAGACCCAGTTCGTACATGGCGTACAGGATGCGGCGGTGCACCGGCTTGAGCCCATCCCGCGCGTCGGGCAGGGCCCGTTGCACGATGACGCTCATCGAGTAGTCGATGAAGGAGTCGCGAAGCTCCTCTTCGATCAGGCGGGTGACGATTCTCTCGTTGCGGGCGGTGGTCTTCACGGTGGAACGGCGCGTCCTTTCGGCACGTGGGGGGTCCTGGTACGGATCACGTTCCGATTGTCGCGGGCCGCGCCACGGGGCACAAGAGCGGCGCGGTCAGCCTGCGAGCAGGCTCGCCGTCTCTTTCTGGGGACCGGTGGGCTCGCCGGGCACGGCGAGCAGGGTGACGGGGGCCCGGTCGTCCTCGGGCATGAAGAGGATCATGTCGCCGGCGCCGGGAGGCTCTCCGGGGTCGAAGTCGCGGGCCCTGCCGGTCGGATCGATGGCCACGGGCCGCCCTTCCGCGAAGCGGGACGCAAGCCAGACGCCGTACTCGAGCCACGCGCTGACCGGATCCCGTTCTCCCGATCCGATCGACGGCTCGAGATCATCCCGGTAGCGGCGCGTCGCCTCTTCGAACGCGGTCGGGTCCGACTCCTTCAGCTGAAGAAGGAGCTTGCGGTACGCCGGCCGCAGGTCGGCGAGACCCGATCGCTCCAGCGCTTCTTCGGTCCGCCGCCCGATCGGATCTTCACTCACCGGCCGCCATCGAGTTCAGGAACTCGGTGTTGTCCGCCGTGCGCCGGAGCCGGTCGATCAGGAACTGGATCGCCTCGGCCGGTGGCATGTCGGCGAGGAAGTTCCGCAGCAGGTAGATCCGGTTCAGCTCCGTGTCGTCGAGGAGCAGCTCCTCGCGCCGGGTGCTGGAGCGGTTGACGTCGATCGCCGGATAGATGCGCTTGTCGGCGATCTGGCGGTCGAGCAGGACTTCGCTGTTGCCGGTGCCCTTGAACTCCTCGAAGATCACCTCGTCCATCCGGCTGCCCGTCTCCACGAGGGCCGTGGCGATGATCGTGAGGCTGCCGCCTTCCTCGATGTTCCGGGCCGCTCCGAAGAAGCGCTTCGGCTTGTGGAGGGCGTTGGCGTCCACACCGCCGGAAAGGATCTTGCCCGAGTGAGGGACGGTCGTGTTGTAGGCCCTGGCCAGGCGGGTGATCGAGTCGAGCAGGATCACCACGTCCTTCTTGTACTCCACCAGGCGCTTCGCCTTCTCCAGGACCATCTCGGCGACCTGAGTGTGCCGGTCCGCCGGCTCGTCGAAGGTGGACGAGATGATCTCGGCCGCGACGTGCTCCTCCATGTCCGTCACCTCCTCCGGCCGCTCATCGATGAGCAGCACGATGAGGTGCACGTCGGAGTTGTTCTCCAGGATCGCGTTGGCGACCTTCTGCAGCAGGATCGTCTTACCCGCCTTCGGGGGCGAAACGATCAGCATGCGCTGCCCCTTCCCGACCGGGGCCATGAGGTCGAGGACGCGCATCGAGATGTCGCCGTCCTGTCGCTCCAGGCGCAGCCGCTCTTCCGGATACCGGGGCCGAAGGTTGTCGAACGCGATCCTGTGCTTCGCGGACTCCGGATCCTCCCCGTTAACCTCCTCGACCTTGAGGAGAGCCAGATACCGCTCTCCCTCCTTCGGCGGCCGAACGCGCCCGAGGACGGTGTCGCCCGTGCGGAGGTCGAAGCGCTTGATCTGGGAGGGCGAGACGTAGATGTCGTCGGGTCCGTAGAGGTAGTTCCAGTCCTGGCTGCGCAGGAATCCGTACCCTTCCGGGAGGATCTCCAGCACTCCCTCGCCCCTCAGCACGACATCCGAGTCGAGCAGGTTCTGTTCGATGCGGAATATGAGGTCCTGCTTCCTGAGGCCGGAGAAGTTCGCGATGCTCAACTCCTCGGCCATCTCGTGCAATTCAGCGATGGACTTTGATTTCAACTCTGCGATGTCCACGGGGTGCTCCGGTGGTTGGGACGGATCCGGTCGTTCCAGACCGCGCCGCGAGGCGATTGTTCTATCTCAGGAATCGTTCAGATACGAGTCGTTCAGCGGTCCGAGAAAAGCGGGTTCGGCGAGATACGGGTGGTTCACCCTCATATAACCGGATCGCCGCTCACGGTCAAGATCGCGATCGACGTCTCCATCCTGTACGTTCGAGGGCCGGTCCGGTTCCCGCACGAAACCCGTTCCCCACCGCGGCGACGAGACGCAGACGGAGACGACACGATGGCACGACACAATCGGGAGGCACGAGGCGTCGACCAGCTGGGCACCCTGTGGCGCATCAGCTACCAGCCCGACTGGCTCAGTCGGGTGAAGATCTCGCGGCAGCTTCCCGGCGATCGCCGTCGCTCCATGGTCACCTTGTTCCGCAATCCTGCGCGCCGGGCCGAGGCGTCTCCCGGTCGGGTCGTGCGGACGGGCATCTCGTCGGTCGACGGCGCGACGGACTTCCGGATCTCCGTCGAGGACCCGGAGGGCATCGTGGAGTCGGTGATCGTGGTCACCCGAAGGAAGCGTGGCAGGAAGAAGGAAGTCGTGAAGTACGTGCTCGAATCGAAGCTCCCGCCACCCCGCGGCTGAATCGCGACCGGGAGCCCGGCCTCCTCAGAACAGCCGTATCCTGAGCCACCGCCACGGTTTGCGCCGAAGCTCGGTCTTGAGGCTGTCGAGCCTCGCGCGAGCCGCTTCCTGCTGACGCTCGATTTCGTCGTCGTACAGGGCCCGGCCGGCCGTGCCCCTCCCGGCTCGCAGGTCGGCGTCGATCCGGTCGAGGTTCACGGCGATTCTCTCGAGACGGCGGGTGAGCGTCACCATCGCCTCGGCGACCTCGGCCGCCCTTTCCTCGTCGCCGAGCTGCCGCAGCGTCGAAACGACGGACGCCATAGCGGGCCCCAGCGAGTCGGCAGCCGCCCGGGCGGGAAGCGAGCTTTCCGATCGGAGCGCAACCGCCACGGACTCCAACCCGGCGGCGATCCCGGTCATTCTGGCCGCGAGCACCGTGTCCTGCCGGAACCCGGTGGCACTTCCGGATCCGCGCTCGATCTCGTCGGCGAGTGCCCTGGACAGGATCAGCAGAGTGTCGATCGCGCCGCGTGCCGTGTCGGCGAGAGCGAGCAGGTGATCCGTCGTCCGGGCCGCTGGCACGAAGAGGGTGTCCGAGAAATCGAACGGAGGGGCCGCCGGATCGCCGGGAGTCAGCTTCAACACTACGGGGGCGAGCAGCGAGGAACTGGATATCGCCGCCTCGGCGCCGGAGCGGAGGAAGGGCGCGGCGCTGCGCCGAAGGATGGTGTGGATGACCACGCGGCCGTCCGGCGGTCCCTCGGGGTCGGCGAACCGAACCCGGGTCACGCGGCCGGAGGGGGATCCCGCGATCCAGACCTCGGCGCCCGGGACGAGGCCTCGAGCGTCCTCGGCCACCACGATCACGTCCGGGCCTTCGGCGAAGACGCGGCGGATCGTGTCGAGGAAGAACACGGCGCCCGATGTGACGATCACCACCAGGAGAATGAGCAGTCCGGGAAGGTAGGATCTCCACGGGCCGCGCGAGGTGCGGGCTCTCACGGTCTTGCGCCGCCGTCGGGCGATCGCGATCCATCCTCGACCGACCGACACATGCAGCGAGGACTGATGCTACGCCTCGGGAACATTGACTACAGCAACTGTTATCCGATCCACGGACCCGTCCTGGAGGGTGAAAGGCCCGACTGGCTGACCGTGGTCGACGGTACTCCGTCCGAGCTCAACGATCTTCTCGCCACCGGAGGCCTCGACCTCGCTCCCGGCTCCAGCATAGAGCTTGCCCGCCATGCGCGCGAGTACGCGGCCCTGTCGGGACTGTGCATCGGGAGCGACGGTCCGGTGGAGAGCATCCTCCTGGCCACGCATCACCCGCTCGAGCAGCTGGACGGCCGCACCGTGGCGCTTCCCACGGCCTCGGCGACGTCGCGGATCCTGTTGAAGATCCTGCTCGAGACCCGACTCGGAATCGAGCCCCGGTGGTCGGAGTTCGACCAGCGGTCGGAGGACCCGTTGTCGGGACGAGCCCCGGAGCGGAACGGGGAAGGGGAACGGGCGGCAGACGCCGCACTGTTCATCGGTGACGTGGCGCTCCGGCGACAGCCGGTCGCCGACGAGGTGCACGTGGACCTCGGTGCCGAATGGAGGACGTGGACCGGACTCCCGTTCGTCTACGCCCTCTGGCTGGTGGCGGGCTCCGCCGTCGGACGACCCGAGACGGCCGACCTGCACGAGAGGTTTCTCGCCCGGCGGGATGCGCTGGCAAGCGAACGGGAGACCCTGGCCGAGCGCGCCGCCCGACGCTATCGATTCACCCCGGCCCGCCTCGCATCCTACTGGACCTGTATCCGATATGAGCTGGACGCCCGAATGCTCGCCGGCCTGGAGCGGTTCCTGTCGCTTGCGGCCGACCTGGGCGAAGCGCCCCCGCCCACGGATCTGCGCTTCGTGCCCTGACCGGATCGCGGACGCCCACAACCGTCACAATCCGCCTTCCCGCTCCCCCGCGCTTCGGTGAACGTACACCCCGGGCGCGGCGCGTGGCCGCGTTCGTCCACGACGGCAACGACGCGAAAGGGGGCGCACATGGCGCGGTCGGTAAACCGGGTGATTCTCGTCGGTAACGCGGGCTCCGACCCGGATGTTCGGGAGACGTCATCGGGGCAGACGGTGGCGAACCTCTCGCTGGCGACCAACCGGGTCTTCATCCAGAACGGGCAGGAACAGCGAAAGACCGACTGGCACCGTCTCACCTTCTGGGCCGGCGCGGCGCAGACGGTCGAGAAGTGGGTGCGCAAGGGGACCCGCCTGTACGTCGAGGGACGAATCCAGTACGGCTCGTACGACCGGGACGGGGTCTCGATTCCGACGGCGGACGTGGTGGTACAGGACTTCGTCTTCCTGGATGGCCGCCCGAATGGCGACGGTGGCGCGGAAGCGTTCGAGCTGGAGGAGTCCAGCGTGTTGGATTGAAGGACGTTGCGCGCTTCCACGACCCATCGCCAAACTGCAACGGTTTCCCAAGGGTCGCGGAGCGAACATGGGGGCAGGTTCGGCGGAGGCTGACCGGGAGGCCGGCCATCCGGCTGGCGGGGTCGCCGAATGTGAGAGGCTGGATCCGATCGAAGCGGCCGTGGCGCCCTCGCGCCGCGTGCTCGTTACCGGTGCGTCCGGATTCATCGCCTGTCACCTGCTTCCCCGGCTGGCGTCGCGCGGCCACCGGGTTCGGGCGCTGTGGAGAGGACGGGAGGGACCGGGTCGCCGCGCCGCTCCCGGAGTGGAGTGGGTGCGTGGCGACGTCCGGAATCGAGACAGCCTGGATCCGGCGGTGTTCGAATGCGACGCCGTCGTCCATCTCGCCGGGTGCGCCGAGCCCGACGCCGGGGATCGCCTCGAGCGAGTGAACGTCACGGGCACCCGCCACCTGCTCGCCGCGAGCATGGATGCGGGGGTACAGCGCTTCGTGTACGTGAGCGCGCTCGGTGCCAGCCCGACGGGCGGGCCTTACTACCGAAGCCGGTTTCACGCGGAGGACGCGGTCCTCTCCTCGGGCGCAGAGCACGTCATCATCCGCCCGGCCGTCGTGTACGGCCCGAACGACCACTTCGTCACCGCCATCCTGTCCCTGTTGCGGCGGTTCCCGGTGTTTCCGATGCTTGGAGATGGCACCTTCCGGCTCCAGCCGATCGCCGTCGAGGACCTGGTGGACGCGCTGACCCAGTCGGTGGAGCGCCCGGACGTGGAGGGAGGGCTGTACGAGCTGGCGGGTCCTGACCGGCTCAGCTTCACCCGCATCGTGCGGATCGTGGGAGCGCTGGCGGGAGTCCGGCGGCCGATCGTGCCCCTGCCGGATCCGATGGCGTCCCCGCTGACCCGGCTGGCCCGTACGGCGGGGCTGTCGACCCCGTTCACGCGGGAACAGCTGGACGTGCTGCGCCGCGGAAGCGTGCTGAGCGGAGAGGAGAACCCGCTCCGATCGGTCTTTCACGTGAAGCCGCTCCCGTTCCGGGATGCGCTCGCGGACTACCTGGCTGCAGGCCTCGGAACCGAATCGGAGGACGCATCGGATGAATCGTGACACCGCGGACCGGACGGAAGGTCTCACCGGAATCGAGTCCGAGGACGCGCACGGCTCCGGGTTTCTCACGATCGGGAATTTCCTGTCCCTGCTGAGGATCCCCCTCGGCCTCATGTTCCTGGTGATTCACGAACCGCTCTGGGTGGCCGGGATCGTGGTGGTGGGCGCGGCCACGGACCTGCTCGATGGCCTCGTGGCGCGGTGGACGCACACCCAGTCGGAGATCGGGGCGCTGCTCGATCCGTTCTGCGACCGGATCTTCGTATTCCTCGCCCTGATCTCCTTCCTGCCGACGGGAAGGATCGGCTGGGCCGGCTTTCTGATCCTGATCCTGCGGGACATCTTCACGGGCGGGGTGTTTCTGGTCGGACGGCTGGCCGGGAAGGAGATGCCGTTTCATTCCCGGATGGGAGGCAAGATCACGACGTCCCTGCAGGTGGCGGCGCTGCTGACGCTGATCTTCTATCCCTACTACGTGAAGATCCCGGTCTTCCTGGCCGGGATCGCCGCCGTGTACGCCATCATCGACTACGGCACGGCGGGAATCCAGAAGATGTACCCGGTGGGCAGCCCGACCCCGTCGAGCTGACCCTCACGGTGCGCGTCAGCGTTCCACCACGTTGGGACTGAGAGGGGTGTCGGGGCCGAGCCGCTCGATGCCGCCCACCACCACCTGTCTTCCCGGCTCCACGCCGCTCCGGATCTCCACCCAGCCGGGAGTCCGAACGCCCAGCTCCACCTCTACGCGACGGGCCGTTCCCTCGTCCGTCACCGTCCACACGTAGTCCGCGCCCTGGAGCGCCAGGATCGCGTCCTCGGGCACCACGACCGCATTCGAGCGCACGTCGGTCGCGAGACGTGCCTCGAGGAACATGCCCGGCTTGAGCGTCCGGTCCGGGTTCGGGACGCGGGCCTTGACGGTGATGGTGCGACCCGGCAGCTGGACGCGCGGGTCCACGAAGTCCACCACGCCCTCGAACACCCGGTCCGGAACCGACGCAACCTGGAAGGTGATCCGCTGGTCGAGCGCCAGCCGCTGGGCGAACCGCTCGGGGACCTGGAAGCTGGCCCTCTGCGGGTCCACCGTCTGCAGCGTCGTGAGAGGGTCGCTCGAGGTCACGTAGTCCCCGACGCTCACCAGCCTCTGTCCGACCACGCCGGAGAAGGGCGCCCGGACGACGGTGCGGTCGAGACGCGTCTGCTGGAGCTGGAGCTGGGCCTCGGCGCTCCGAAAGTTGGCCTCCGCCAGCTCGAGGTCGGCCTCCGAGGAGGCATCGCGCTCCAGGAGCTCACGGGTTCGGGTCAGTGCCTGCCTGGCCAGGTCCCGCTCGGCCTCCAGCCTGGCCACCTGGCTCCGGAGCTCGGCGTCATCGATCTTGAACAGGGCCGTGCCAGTGGTCACTTCCGTCCCTTCGCGAGCGAGGATGCGGACCAGGCGGCCCGGCACCTCCGGACGGAGATCGATCGACTGCACGGCCTCGATCTCCCCGGTGGCGCTGATCGCATCCACGACGGTATCCACCCGAGCTGCCACCACGTCGACCGGGAGTCCCCTGGGTGCGCCGCCCGGCGGGCCGCCCGGCGGACCGCCTCCCCCCTGCGCCCCGGCTTCCCCGCCTTCCTCACCGGAGCAGGCGACCGTGGCGAGACCCACGAGGAGCGCTCCCAGCATGCAGATCCGTATCGGCCAACTCGTATTCTTCAGCTTCACAGGTATTCAGCCCCTCATTTGTCGAACAGACGACGGCCCAGGATGGCCTCCACGCCGGCCAGCGCGAGACGTGTCGTAAAGCGTGCCTGCACCAGACCCGCCTCGGCCTCGGTCAGGCTCACCTGGGCCGACAGCAGGTCGAGGATCGTCGTGGCCCCCGCCTGATAACGTTCTTCCTGCACCCGCAGGGCCTCCCGGGCCACCACGACCGCTCGTTGAGCGAGCGCAGCGCTAGCGCGAGCCGCATCGTAGGCCTGGTAGGCTCCGACGATGTTCCGACCGACCTCTCTCTCCGTGTCGTTCCGGGTGGCCTCGGCCACCTGCCGGACCGTGTTGGCCCGATACACCCTGAGTTCCCGGCTGGCCCCGTCCCAGATGGGAAGGCTGAGCGCCAGGCCCCAGGTCGTCCGGGTCGTGGCGTCCGGGAGCACATCGTCGTCGAAGCCCGCCCACTGGCCGAACAGGCTCAGCGTGGGGAAGTAGGTGCTTCGCTCCGTCTTGAACAGCGCGTCGGCCACCCGGGCGTCGGCCTGGACGACCTCGACGCGAGGGCTGGAGGCCAGGGCTTCGCGGTATGCCTCTTCCTGAGTGACCGGGAGCTCACCGGTCAGCACCGTATCGAGAGGGGCCGCGTCGGCCGGGCCGGCATGACCGATGCGCCGTCCCAGCTGAAGACGGGCCACCGTGACGGCGGACTCCTGCTGAAGCAGCTCCACCTGCGCCCGCGTGAGCTCCAGCAGGAGCTGCAGGGAGTCGGTCTGTACCGCCGCGCCGGCGATCACCCGGGCGCGGGCGACCGCGAGCTGCTGCTCCGCCCGGTCGACACGCTCGCTGGCGACCCGGCGCAGCTCGGTCTGGGCAATCACATCGTAGTAATCGGCTTCGGTGCCGAGCGCCGTCTGGAAGCGGGCCTGGAGTTCGCCCGCCCGCGCGCCTTCGACCCTCGCGGCGGAGCGCTGCATGTCGAAGATCTTCGCGCCCCCCCGGAACAGGTCGTAGCGGCCGCCCAGGGTCGCGGTGGTGAGCTGGTCGGTGAGATCGCCCGTCCCGATGTTGAACTGCGGTGACGAGAACCGGTTGTACGACCACTGGAACTGGATGCTGGGGATCAGAAACGCCATCCAGGCCTGCCGGCGGACCCAGTCTGCGTCGCCCACGTCCCGGAGCGCCGCCACGTAGCCCGGGTCCACGTTGGCCGCGAGCTTGAGGGCTTCGGCGAGCGTCACCTGGAGCATCGTGTCCGCCGCGGTCGCCTCCTGATCGAACGACGGTCCGACCTCGCTCCCCGACATTCCTCCGGCGGCCGGGATCGAGGCCGCCATCTGGGCCGAGACCCCGTCCGGACTTCCGACGGTGACGGCGACGATGCCGGCGGCCAGCCAGGCAGCCCGAGCGAGGCGCCCGGTCCCCGCGGCGCTCACGATGCCTCCGGTTCCATGGAGCCGAGCGATTCGGCTGCCCGGCGATCCGCCCTGCGGCCCCGGATCTTGATCGCCAGGGCATCGAACAGGGTGTAGACGGTCGGAACGAGGAACAGCGTCAGGGCGGTCGAGAAGATCAGCCCTCCCACCACGGCATAGCCGAGCGGCCTCCGGCTGGCGGCGCCCGCCCCCAGGCCGAGGGCGATCGGCATCAGCGCGATGATGGTCGCCACGGAGGTCATGAGGATCGGGCGCAGACGAATCCGGCCCGCCTCGAGCATGGCCTCGATGGCGTCCATCCCACGCCCCTTCAGCTGGTTGGCGTACTCCACCAGCAAAATGGAGTTCTTGGTCACGATGCCGATCAGGAGGATCATGCCGATCTGGCTGAACAGGTTCAGCGTCGATCCCGCGAGGAGCAACGTGACCAGCGCTCCCGTCACCGCGAGGGGCACCGCGAGGAGCACGGTGAAGGGGTGGATGAGCGACTCGAACTGGGCGGCCAGCACCATGTACACCACCACGAGCGCGAGCACGAAGGCGAAATAGAGCGCGTTTCCGCTCTCCTCCAGCTCCCGCGACTCGCCGGCGAGCGCCGTCGAGCTGCCGGGGGGCAGCAGGTCGGCCGCCACCGCATCCAGCGAGTCGATCGCCTGGCCCAGCGTCAGGTTCGGTCCGAGCGCGGCCGTGAGGGTGAACGAAGGAACCCGGTCGAAGTGGTTGAGCTGGCGCGGCCCGACCCCCTCCTCCACGTGGGCCACCGCATCGAGCGACACCAGCGTGCCCTGCCTGCCGCGCAGGTAGATGCCGGACATGTCCCCCGGCGTCGCCCGCTCATCGGGCTCGAGCTGAACGATCACGTCGTACAGCTTGTTGTCCCGGGTGAAGGTGCTGATGCGCTGCCCGCCGAGCAGCACCTGGAGCGCGTTCGAGATGTCGGCGATCGCCACGCCGGCGTCTTCCGCCCGATCGCGCTCGTACCGGACCGTGAGCTCCGGCTTGTTGACCCGGAGGTTCGTGTCGACGTTCAGCAGCCCGGGGATCTGTCGCGCCCTGGCCGTCATGCGATCCATGGCCACGGCCAGCGAGTCGAAGTCAGGATTCCGGACCACGTAGTTCACCGGGCTCCCGAAGCCGATCGCGGCCGGTGCGCTGGCGAACGCGAACAGCCCCGGGATGCCCATCATCCTGGGCCGGATTTCGGCCAGGATCTCGTTCACGTCACGGTCTCTCTCGGACCAGTCCGCGAGGCGGGCGAAGATGATCCCGTTGTTCACGCCGCCCGGCCACCCCGTGATGCTGAAGTAGCTCGTGATCTCCGGCACCTCGGCCAGGATCGCCTCGACCTGCTTCTGATACCCCTCCGTGTATTCGAGGGAAGAGCCCTCGGGTGCGATCAGGAAGCTGACGATCGCCCCGCGATCCTCGGGAGGCAGGAACTCCCGCTCCAGCATCGTGAACACGCCCACGGCGAGCAGGACCGAGGCCACGCCGCCCGCCACGACGAGAAGCCGGTGGCGAATGGCCACGGCGAGCCACCTCTGGTACTGGTGGGCGATCCCTTCGAACGCCCGCTCGAACAGCAGGAAGATCTTGCCGTGCGACTTCGGAACGCGGAGGATCTTCGCGCTCAGCATCGGCGTGAGCGTCAGGGCGACGAAGCTGGACACCACGACGGCCCCGGCGAGGGCGATCCCGAACTCGTTGAACAGCCGTCCCGCGGTTCCCTGCAGAAACGCGAGCGGGGTGAACACCGCGACCAGCGCCACCGTCGTCGCGATGACGGCGAACGCGATCTCCCGCGTGCCCTTGATGGCCGCGGCCGTCGGTTCTTCGCCCAGCTCTTCCTGGTGGCGGTAGGCGTTCTCCATGACGATGATCGCGTCGTCCACCACGATCCCGATGCCGAGGATGAGCGCCAGCAGGGTGAAGTTGTTGATCGTGAATCCGAGGGCGTACAGGACCGCGAAGGCGGCCGTGATCGACGTCGGGATGGCCAGGCCGGGGATGATGGTCGCGCGCACGTTGCGCAGGAACACGAAGATGATCAGCACCACCAGGATCGCCGCGAGCACCAGGGTCTCCTGCGCCTCCTGGATCGAGCGGCGCACGAACAGGGCCTGGTCGAAGCCGATGTTGATCGAGATGCCCGGCGGCAACGCCGCCTCGATGAGCGGGATCTCGTCGCGGACGGCGTCCGAGACCTCGATCAGGTTCGCCTTCGACTGGCGGACGACCCCGATGGCGACCGCCGCCTGTCCGTTGTAGCGGAGCGACCAGCGGTCGTTCTCGGGACCGAGCTCCACCCGACCGAGATCCCGAAGCCGGATCACCTGGCCGTTCGCGCTCGATACCACCAGGGCGCCGAACTCGTCGGGGGTCTTCAGCTCGCCCAGCGACCGGACGGTAAACTCCCGTCGCTCCGACTCGATCCGCCCGGCGGGCACCTCGACGTTTCGTGTGCGGATGGCGCCCACCACGTCCTGCACGGTGAGGCCGCGTGCCGCGAGCTCGCGGGACTCGAGCCACACGCGCATCGAGTAGCGCTGCTCACCCGCGATCTGCGCCCGGCCGACGCCGGGCAGGGACTGAAGACGCCGCTTCACGACCCGGTCGGCGATGTCCGAGAGCTGCAGGAGATCGTAGTTGTCGCCGGCGATCGACAGCCACATGAACGGCTGGGCATCCGCTTCCTGTTTGGCGACGACCGGCTCGAGGATGTCCTGAGGGAGGCGTCCGCGCACCCGCGCCACCTTGTCGCGCACGTCCTGGGCGGCGAGCTCGAGATCCCGATCGAGGTTGAACTCGATGGTGATGTTGCTGCTCTGTTCGCCGCTGGTCGACGTCAGGGTACGGACGCCCGGAAGGGTACTGAGCTCCTCCTCGAGAATGTCCGTGACCGTCGTTTCCATCACCCGCGGATTCGCGCCCCTCAGCGTCACGGAGACCGAGACGATGGGCGGGTCCACGTCCGGGAGCTCGCGCACCGAGAGCCGGGTGAAGCTCAGCACGCCGAAAAGAACCAGAGCCGCCGCGACCATGCTCGTCAGCACGGGCCGGCGGATCGAAGTATCCGAGAGTATCAACTCAACCTCGCCACCAATGACCGGTCTACTGTACAGGCTCTGT
>NZ_JBZQEK010000155.1:0-7184 GCF_058719085.1 Candidatus Benthicola sp. | reverse complement strand
GATCGATCGACGAGGATGCCTACAACGCGCGCCCCTCCGAGAAGTCGTGGTCGGCCGCGGAATGCGTGGAGCACCTGTCGGCGACCGGGCGGGAGCTCCTGCCCGCCCTCAACGAGGGCATCACGCGGGCACGCGAGAACGGGTGGCTGGCCCACGGCCCGTTCGAGTATGGGTGGTTCGAGAGGTGGTTCGCCCGCCAGTCCGGTGCGGAGGAGCTTCCCCCCCGGCGCCGGTTCAAGGCGCCGAAGCTGTACGCCCCGGCGCACCGCCGGTACGACATGGACGAGGCGGTGGAGGACTTCCTCGCGATCCAGAACCGGTACATCGAAACGGTGCAGCTGGCCTCGGGCGTGGATCTCGCCCGGATCAAGATCGGCTCCCCCGCCATGCCGCTGCTGCGCCTCAGCCTCGGCATGTGGCTGAATGCCATGGTCGGGCACCAGAGGCGTCACCTGTGGCAGGCGCGGGAGGCGATCCGGAAGGCGGGCTGAACGGAGCCCGCCCCTCGCCATGCCGGGCCGTCGTTTGCCGGTCCGCCGAGAGCCGTCTTATCATGGGGCGCGGCGGACCTCCGAGGCTGCCCGTTCCACACCATTCACAGGAGAGCTGATGGGGTTCGAGCGCGAGTCGTCCTCGACCGGTACGCCCATGCGGTGGGCGTGGGTCGTGATCGGGGTGGTCTTCGGGGCCGTGGTGATCGTCGCTTTCCTCAACCTGGTGGACCGCTACCTGGACCGCCCCGCGGTGGACGTCCTGGTCGGGTCGCTGACCGTGATCCTGGTCGGGATCTTCGTAGGCGCGGCCTCGCGGGGAGAGGCGCTGCGGGAGGCCGCCGTGGCGGGGTTGATGCTCGCGGTCCTCACCCTCGCCCTGATCGCGTTCCAGATGCGGGTCCCGGTGCCGAACCTGATGTGGGTCACCGGTCCTTTCGGGGCGCTCCTGCTGGCGCTGCTCGGCGGATACGTGGGGGAGATGCTCCAGGGCACGCTCGATGAGGCGCACGTCGATCGACCGATCGACTGGCCGTGGGTGTTCGTGAGCGTGGTGGTCGGATTCACCCTCAGCACCTACGCGCTCTTCCTCACCCACGCGCTCATGCCGGCTTCGCCGGCTCAGGACGCCATCGTTCTCACCGGCGCCTTTCTCGTCACCGGGGTGGTGGTCGGCTTCTACTCCCCGGGGAAGACGATGGTGGAGCCGGGGATCGCAGCCGCGGGTCTCATCCTGGCTCACATCGCCTTCCTGACGGCCTTCGTGGAGGCGCCCCCGGCGATCGGGTGGCTGGCCCTCGCGTTCGCGGTCGGCACGGCGCTGGCGCTGGCCGGCGGCTGGATGGGGGAAGCACTGCAGGCTCGCGTGCGGAAGGGCTGACGGAGCGGGGCACCGGCGGCCGAGGCGAAGGCCCGCGGGTCCCCGGCCGGAAGGCACGCGACAGACGACAGGTGGGCAAAGAGAAGCGCCCGACGGGGAATCCCGCCGGGCGCTCTTTCGTGCATGGGCTGTTGGGCGACCGACTACTCGATCGTGATCGGTGGTCCGCCCGACGCGGAGTAGACCCGGAAGTCGGGCCAGATCGTCTTGCCCTGCGCACCGCTTCCGACGGCGAGCCGGATGAAGAAGCCCAGCTGGTCCCCGGACCCCACGTCGAAGTCGCCCACCACGGTCTCACCGTCCGGGTGAGCCAGGCGGTGCTTGATCTCGTAGAACAGGAAGCCTCCGTTCGAACTGTTGAAGGCTACCGCCCCGGCTCCATGCGTGTCCGGATCCACGGAGTAGTCGCCTCCGGGATCGCACACCGAGGAGCCGCTGCTCCCGGCGCACCCGGCATCGACGTACCGGTCTTCGAAGGTGCCCGTCAGCGGGCTCTTGTTGTCCCGCACGATGCCGAACAGCTCGTCGTAGGGGCTGGTCGACGACGGTCCGGACCCCTCTCCGAACTCGAACCACAGCGAGGTCGCCTTCTCATCCGAGCCGCGCGGTACCTCGACGGCCAGGTACAGGAAGTCCGCGTCGTTGAACCAGTAGAGCGTCGCATCCGGCGTGCTGCCCGGTCCGCCGCCCGACAGGTTCACCGGGAACGTGTTCGAATTGGCGCAATCCCACTCGCCGGCTGCCTTGGTTCCATTGATGTCCGGTGCCGAGCAGACGCTCGCGGTGACGAACATCGGCTCGTCGTTCACCGCCACCTCGTACACGTCGTTCGGATCGAAGAACGGATCCAGGGCGCCCTGGACCGGTCCGTTCGCGTATCCGTCCGCGGCGGCGTCCGGATCATCGGTGGCGTCGTAGTCGCAGCTCGCGATCGGCAGGCCGAGGATGTAGTCCGGCTGACCGGTGAGCGGATTCGGCGGGGTGTCGAGGCCGGCCACCGCCGTGCCGCAGCTCATGATCGCCAGCTTCTGGTCTTCGCCCGGCCCGGGCGTCCACTCGAGGTCCAGGTATCCGTCGTCACCGGTGATTCCATAGCCCGTGTTGGGGTCGAACTCGGCGTTCGTGCTCGCCCCGGAGCCGAGTACGACGGTTCCGGACGGCGGCACCACCTTGAAGCGCGTGCCCGGCATCCCGACGACCGAACCGCCCGCCGGGGCCCGAGCCGAGATGCTGATCGGGATGGCCTGGTCGCCGGTCACGACCACGGGGGTGGAGGGCGTGACGGTCCCGTACCCCGGGCCGACGAGCTGGAAGTCGCTCAGGTCGCTGACCCGGCCGCCACCCTTGGCGCTGGAGCCGGCGACGGCGAGGAGCGTGGCATCCAGCTCCCTCGGGGCGAACCAGAAGGCGGCGCGAGCGAGCGCCGACTCGAAGAACCCGGGGGCGGCGGCCGTGTTCACCGAACCCGGCGGCGGCAGAGGCGGATCCACGAGGCCGCAATCGACCTCCGATGCGGAGACCGACGGCAGTATGCTCAGCTTGCTCTGGTCCTGTGTACCGACACGGATCACTTCGTCGGCCGGAACGTCGTACTCGGCTGGGACTTCCGACTCGCAGATCTCGATCGTCGTCGGCGTGTTCTGCCACTGCGTGAGGTCGATGTCTCCTCCCTCGACCGTGACCGTCGCCGTGCAGCTGTACTTCGGCAGGTCGAGCGAGATGTCGAGGTTGTCGCACTGGCCGCTGGCGTTCCGCGGCGGGAGCGTGAGGGTCCACGACCGGAGACCGCCGCCCACCGTGGTGTTGTCCCCGATGTTCAGCTGCGCGGCGCTGCCGTTGTTGATCACCGTCAGGGTCGTCGGCTGGTCTCCCAGCAGACAGGTCACCGACACCGGTGCCTCCGTGGGGCACGCGTTGGCCAGGAAAGCGTCGGAGAGGAACCAGTTGATGTTCTCGTTCGAGCCCAGCTGAACCGCCTTCAGCGGATCATCGGCCGGCTGGTCGAGTGAGGGAGTGTTCGTCCACAGGTAGTCGCGATACGCGATGTTCACCTCATCGGTGCCGTCGGCGTTCGCGTCAAACCACACCCGGACCCGCCAGGAGGACTCCGCCGGTACGTCGTTCTTCTTACGGGTCTTCCAGCTTGCCCCGTAGCTGCCGTCACTCGCGGACACCTCTCCGTAGTCCGCCAGAAGGCGGTAATCGGCCGGATCATCGCAGCTGTCGAGGTCGGCATCGCAGATCCGGATCGCGTCGACCTTGAGATATCCCTCGAGCCCCGACTGAAAAGCGTCTGAGGGGGAAGGATTCGACGTTGTCGGGGAGAGGAAATACACGCCGTCCTGACCGTCGTGCAGCCGGGCGTCACAGGGCGAATAGCTCTTTCCGGCGTCGTACGCTCCAGCCGTCAGGGGTCCGATCATCGCCTCCGCCAGGCACCCGGCGGCAGGATCCGCCACATGATCGAACAGGGCCGATCCTTCGGACCTCGGCTCCACGAGTGAGTCCGTCGCGTCACTGCACGACAGGGCCACGAGTGAGGCCGTTATCACCACCACGATCCTTCGCTTCACTATCTACCTCCAGATGCGCACGCCTGCGCTGACAAAGACACGAGCGCTTTTCCGGCTCACCGGCATCATGGAACCGTGGCACGCACGATCCCCGTGGTGCCCGCTTCCCACCGGCGCCAGAAAGCTGCCTCTTACTTCCGGATTCGGTTTGCCTCGGTGCCTGAGCGCGATCCGTCGGGAAGGCAAAGTGACGAATCGACGCACGGCCAACCCTACAATAACACGTGTGGCGAAGATCCTACAGGGGTGGGGGGATGACGGTCAGCGGGTCAGCAGGGTCCGAAAGTCTTCGCGATCGGCCAGCGGCTCCCACCACCAGTAGTCCGGATCGATCGTCCCATCCGTGGCCGCTCGCCACAGGCGGAGCCGCTCCACGGCCCCTTCCGGGTCTCCGTGGATCGAGCGCAGAGCGGCTTCCTGCCACAGAAGCTCCTGATTCGGATCGATGGTCTCGTCCGCACGGCCCCGGTCGAACACCGCCTCGGCGCTGTCCGCGAGGCCTGCTTCGAGGATCACCCCTCCCACCAGGAGGTTTCCCAGCCGCTCCCGGTAGGGGGCCGCCGCGAGCGAGTCCAGTTCCGCCTTCAGGCGCCACGCAACACCGATGTCGGGCTCCTCGATCGGCGTGTTCATGAGCCAGAGCTGACACTCGACGAAATGGAAATTGGCTGGAAACTGCTCGCGGCCCCGGTTGCACCAGTCTCGTGCATCCCGGAACTGTTCCAGATTGTAGTGGGCCCAGAACAGTCTCCGGATGACGCGGTCCGCATCCTCCAGGTAGGAGTCCTCCTCGTATGCCCGGCGCGCGGTAAGCACGACGGAGACGTCATCATCCTGGGTCAGGTACAGGTGACTCAGGATGCTGTATGCCGTCGCCCGGGTCGGATCCGACTCGGTGGCCGCCTCGAGGTCTTCCCGGGCCTCGGTCACCAGCCGCTCGGCTTCGGCGTCGTCCTCGACCAGGCCGAGGAGGTATTGCAGGTATCGCAGCGAGCCTCTTTGCTCGAGCGCATCCGCGTCGGTCGGCTCCATGGCCAGCGCCCGGTCCGCGTACACGACTCCCTGCGAGATCTGTCCGCCCGCCAGGTCGTAGTCGCCGAGGCCCGTCGCTGCGAAGAACGCCTCCCGGAAGGCCATGTGGGCCCTCCGGGCTGGCGGGCGCACCCACTCGGGGTCCGCGGTCTCGGCCAGGGAGAGCAGCGAATCGGCCCTCGCGGCCAGGGCGATCGCGCCCTCCGCGTCTCCGGCGCGGTTCGCGGCCTCGGCGTCGGTCCTGAGGCGCTCCGCCCGCTGAAGAAGGGACCACGCCTCGTCGCTCTCCGTGTCCCCGCGCGCCTCGCGGAGACGTACCTCTTCTCCCAGTCCCCGGCGGAGCAGCCGGGCCACGTTCTCGGCCAGAGAATCGCGAGCCGCCAGGAACGCTCCCTCCGGAAGCTCGAACACCCGTCTCTCGATGTCCGCTCCGCTGAGCCCATCCACCAGGCGGGCGGTGACCACCAGCTCGTCTCCGTCCGGTTCCACGCTTCCGCGAATCAGGCTGCCGACCTTGAGCGCCCGGGCGATGCTGTCGGGGCGAACGCCCGAGCCCCGATACGGTCGCACGCCGTTCCTCGATACCACGTCGAGGGACCGAACCTCGCTCAGCTGGTCGATCAGCGACTCCGTGAGGCCCTCCGCCACGTAGTCGAGGCTTCCGTCCGTGCTCAAATCGTCGAAGTAGAGCACCGCGATGCTCGTCGCCTCGATTCCGCTGGCCGCGGCGAGCTCCGCGAGACGCGCTTCCTCCTGGTGGTTACGCACCACCAGGGCGACGGTCGCGAGCGCGAGGATCGCCAGCACGCCCTGGATCACGTACTCGGCGCGCGTGGACTTCTGGCGCCCCTTGGCGCCGTGGAACCAGGCGATCGAGAGGCTGCCCGGAACCCCGAACAGGTAGAGAACGAGGGCGATCTTGTAGGCGATGGGCGGAAGGATGCCGTTGCCGATCAACTGGTCGACGCCCTCCAGGGCGACGAAGCCGGTGACCAGGTAGGTACCCATCAGCGGCAGCAGCCGCCGCTCCTTGATCTCCTTGAGAAGGCTCATGGCGACCAAAAGTGGACGGGCGGTGCGGCGGCGGCAAGCGGTCGGCACGTGGCGAGGGGGCTGCGACCCCGCCGTGAGAGGTGCCGGGACCTACATGGGCAGCCAGTAGCTCAGCTTGATGGCGAGGATGTTCTGCCCCGCGGCGCCGAGCGAGCTGAACATGTCTTCCACGTTCACCGGGCTGCCGATGTTCGCGTAGTCGGAGAGGTTGCGCTGCCACACGACGAACAGGGTGCTGCCCGGGCGGAGCTCCCACCGCAACACGAGGTTGGACCGGAAGGAAACGGTGTTGAAGTCGTTGTCGCCGAGCTCGAAGGTCTGGGTGCCGTCGGTTACCTCGTAGTACCGGGAGGTGCTTCCGTCGGGATCCGTTTCGACGATCTCCTCGATCGTGGTCCCGTCGGTGCCGTACTCGCGCAGCTCGTAACTCTTCGCCTCGGGGAGCTCGCCGAAGGCGTGGAAGTGTCCGCTGGCGGCGAACGGCTCGGCGTAGAACTCGAGGTTCAGGTCCGGCGTGAAGGCGTAGTTGGCGCGCAGCTGCATCGACACGGTCTTCTGGTCCACGGTCGAGAAGATGTACCGCTCACCGTAGGTCCGGTCGTTGTCCCGCTCGATGGTGGTGTAGTACTGCCGCCGGTTGGTCATCCACGACACGCCCGGCGCCACGCGGAAGGTGAGCCGATCGCTCGGCTCGAAGCCGATCCCGACGTCCGCGAACCAGTCGTCGCCCCCGTTCAGGTTGCCCCACATGAAGTTCACGTCCCAGCGGGTGCTGGACGTGTGGGCGTTGGCGAGCCCCACGCCGACGCTTCCCCAGGCGAGGGCGCCCATCAGCGGACCGCCTCGGGTCAGGCGATCGTTCAGCCGGGCGGCGTTGTAGTTCATGTTGAGGTTCGCCATCCAGTAGTTGTTGAGCTGCGAATGGGCGAACAGCCCGAGGCGCGCCTGCTTGTGCACCCCGCCGAAGTTGAACCCGTTCTGCATGTTCAGGGTGACCGCGTAGTTCCGGAACACGGGGCCGGGCTCGGTCTCGCGGTAGGTGAGGTTGCCCCACGTGGCGATGTCGTCGGCCTGCCGGAGCACCCCCACGTCGTTCAGCTCCCAGTTCGGCGAGTCGCCCCACACGCCCATCCCGAACAGCCAGTGCTCGCCCTC
>NZ_JBZQEK010000154.1:0-26086 GCF_058719085.1 Candidatus Benthicola sp. | reverse complement strand
TCTTCAGCTCGCGCAGAAAGCCGAACAGTCCGGGTGTGATGTGTCCAGCGTCCATGTCCGTGGGCCTCCCTCGGCCGTCGTGCACCTCACCGTGGCCAAAGCTCACTCCGGGACGCGAAGAGTGTCAACGGAAGGCGTGCACCGTGGATTGCCCGATGCCCGCACTCCTTCTTAGGTTGGCGCGATCCTTCGAGTCCCCCCTTCGAGGAGGTCTGCATGTCGCGCCGACGTCGCTACGTCCTGATCGCTCTGTTGCTGCAGCTCGCCATGGTCCTGCTCGGGCAGGTGTCGAGCCAGGTTCTCGAGCTGTCGGGCGTGTTCGGGATGGGCATACCGCTGGTAGTCGGGTGGCTGTATGCGGTGCGGCGAGCGCTATCCCTCAAGGACGCTTCCGTAGGTGGCCTCCTGATCGGAGCCGTCGGAGCTGCGGTCGGGCTGGCCGTGGCCGTTCCCCTCACCGGCGATTCCTGGGTCCTCCTTCCCCTCGGCACGCTGGCCTCGACCTTCACGGGCTGGCTGGGCGCGTTCGTCGGTTGGATGCTCAAGGGGAGGAAGGCGCACCCGTCGGAGTAACAGACCCTTCCGGGGCCCCTTCCGGCCGGTGCAGGTCCCACCAGGCTCTCGCGGATGCGTTCGTCCAGGGCTCGTCGAAACGAATCGCATCCAGAGCCCTCTTCAGCTCGAGCGCACCGGTGTAGCGTTCCGCCGCATCCTTCCGCATGCAACGCATCACGGCGTCCGTCAGGGCCGTCGGCAGGTCGTATTCGCTCGCGGCGTCGATCGGATCCGGCTCGCGACGCACATGAGCCGCCATCACATCCGGAGCCGTCCCACCCTCCAGTGGGGGTCGGCCCGCGAGCATCCAGTAGGCGGTGCAGCCCAGGCTGTACAGGTCGCTGCGAGGCTCGTATCGCTCGCTGCCCAGAACCGCTTCCGGAGCCATGAAGTGAGGCGTGCCCAGGATCGTCCCCGCCCGGGTGATGGTGTCTTCGGCCCCGCCGACGGGCTTGGCCAGTCCGAAGTCCAGCACCTTGACGAAGTCGCACACACCTCCGCGACGGGTGATGAAGATGTTCGCGGGCTTCAGGTCCCGGTGCATGATGCCCTTCTCGTGGGCCTCCGCGAGGGAATCGCACACCTGCGTCAGAATGTATACGGCTCTCTCGGGACGCACCGGACCGAATCGACGCACCAGCTGGTGAAGGTCGAGGCCGATCAGGTACTCCATCGCCAGGAAGAAGGTGGATGCGTCCGCGCGTCCGAAATCGCGGATCTCGATCGTGTTCGGATGATCGAGTCTGGAGGCCATCTCGATCTCGCGCTGGAAGCGTGAGATCAACACCGCGTCCTCGCCGGGCGATGCCTTGATGACCTTCACCGCGCTCGGCCTGCACATGCGTGGATGCTCGGCCAGGTACACGGTGCCGCCGCCACCCCGTCCGAGCGCGCGAACCAGCGTGTAGCCGCCCATTCGCTCCGCGATTCGGGCCCGCTCGCGGAGATGATACAGGGTCCGGGTGATGGCGACGGAAACGGTGCCGAGAAGCGCCACACCGACCGCCCCGAACACCGCGCCGGCGGTCGGGTCGGAGGGCGCCACGGGCCACGACCACCATCCGGGCTCTCCCACGCCCCGGCCGAGAAGGCCGCGAACCGCCGGGACGGCCACCAGCGAGACGATCACGAGGCAGACCTGGTAGGGCACGGTCCACGGAATCAGCGCCGCCGCGCCGAAGAGAATGAGGGAGACCAGAGCCAGCGGCGGATAGTCCGGCTCGTGAAGCACCGTGTCGACGCCGAGCACCGAGAGGAGGCCGGCCGTGACGAGCAGGCTGATGGCGAGGATCCTGCGGACCCCCGGCCGACCGGGTAGCAGAGCGCCGAGACCGATGGCGAAGACGGCGAGATAGGCTCCGTAGACCCACCGCTCCGAGGTGTCGGGCGCCGGCCTGCCCGTGAGAAGGCTGTAGATCTCTCCGACGGCCAGCAGAGCGACGGTGACACCGAGGCCGAGACCGAAGGCGAGCCGCGACCGGCGAAGGAGGAGGCTCTCGTCCCTCCGATGCATGCTGACATCCGCCTGTGTCGTAAGCAGCGAGACATTCACCACGCCCCCTTCCAGCCATCGCGGACCCCGGACGGCCCTCTCGGATGCGGTCGTCCGGGGCCGGACTCAGCCTCCCGGGTCCGAGATCATCGCTCGACCCGGTCGAACCGAATCGGGTCGTAGAAGGTCACCTCGAGTCCGGTCACGGTCCCGTCCTCGTCCAGCTCGAATCGGAGAAACGACCGTGCCGGCATGTCGAAGATCGGGTGTCTCCAGGTGACCCGGAACACGTCGTAGTGCCAGTGCTCGAGATCCCCGAGGTGCCTGGGGTTGTAGTCGAACACGAGGTGCCCGTCCTCGAGCTGCACGCGGGCTTCGCCCGACGCGGCCTCGGCATACACGCCCGTGTACGCCTCCAGCGGGAGTGAAGGCTCCGTACCCGGGACACGCGACGCCTGAAGTCGCTCCTCCTGGCGGGCGGCACGCGCTTCGCCCTGGCTCCGAAAGCCCACGTACACCTCGTTCCAGTCCCGCTCCGGTTCACCGAGGAAGGCGTCGACGATCCGGTAGGTGATCGCGGATGTGGGCGCATCCGGAGCATAGTTCGTCAACACGATCACGCCGAGGCCGACTTCGGGAAGCAGCATCTGCAAGGAGATCATCCCCGTGAGGCCGCCCGAGTGGCTGACGACCTTGCGCCCCCGGTAGTCCGAAATGAACCAGCCCAGCCCGTATCCGTTGAAGCGGCGGCCCAGGTTCTCCGCGGCCCACGCGGAGACGCCGAGCGGGTACTGGATGGACTGCATCTCCCGGGCGGTCGCCACGCTGAAGATGCGCCGGCCGTCCAGCTCCCCCTCCCCGAGGTTCGCCCGCATCCACCGGGCCATGTCCACCACGTTCGAGTTGACGGCCGCTGCCGGCGCCACCCCATCCACGTCGTCGTACTCGACCACGGTCAACGCACCCTGAACCACCTCGTGGGCCGAGGCCACGTCGATGAGCCCTTCGAGATCGTCGACGGACGTCGAGCTCTCGGTCATCCCGAGGGGCTCGAAGATCCGCTCGCGCACCAGGTCGTCCCACGACTGGCCGGTGACGGCTTCGGCCACCATCCCGGCGACGAGGAACATCAGGTTCTGATAGTGATACGAGGCACGGAATGGCCCGACCGGCTCGAGATAGCGGATACGGGACAGGATCTCCTCTCGACCGTTCTCGGATCCGATCCACAGGTGGTCGCCGCCGAAGGTGGCGAGACCACTGCGGTGAGTCAGCAGGTCGCGGATCCGGATGTCCCGGGTCACCCACGGGTCCCACATCTGGAATCCCGGCAGGTAGTCGGTGACGCGGTCGTCCCAGTCGAGCTTTCCGGCCTCGACCAGCGTCCCGAGAACGGCGGCCGTGAACGCCTTGGTGTTCGACGCCACCGCGAACCGCGTGTGGGGGTCCACCCGCTCCGGCTCCCCGAGGGTTCGCACCCCGTACCCCCGGGCGAATACGAGGCTGTCCCCATACACGACTCCCACGGCCAGCCCGGGTGTGGCCCAGTCCTCCAGCACGCTTTCGATCCAACGGTCGAGCGCCTCGAGATCGACGTCCTGCGCGGACGCAGGACGAGGAAGGAAGAGCAGGGAGAGGACGATCGCCAGGACGGCGACCCTCCGTCCGAGCCGGGAAGTGCCGATCGAGCGCAGGAGAAGGATCATCGGGCCTCCAGGAACCATGGACGAACGAGAGCGACTCGACCCAGGAGAGTCGAGGATTCGAATATAGGAGGAGCACTCGCTTCGTGCCGCGCCCCCTCCACCTCAGGCGGGGCGACCGACCGGCACCAGGTACAACGGCTCCTGTCCCTCCGGGAGAGCCAGGACCTCCGCCAGGGCAGCGGGATCGAAGGCCGCCACGGGCACTCCCGCGAGGCCGAGCGCGGTGGCTTGCAGCAGGAGGTTCTGCGCGGCATGGCCGACGTCCATGTGCACGTACTTTCTTCCCTCCGGCCCGTACTCGCCGCAGGTGCGCTCGTACACGGCGGCGAACAGGAACACGGCCGGCGCGGACGTGATGCATCCCTGGTCGAAGGAGGCCGACCGGACCGCCTCCCGCAGGTCCGATTCGCCGACCCGCCGGAGAGCGTGCGCCTTCACCTCGTAGTGGAACGTTCCCCGCGCGGTGAGCACGTAGGTCTCCAGTGGATACAGGGCCCCCGCCGAAGGTGCCGCCCGGTATCCGCTCTCGCCCGTGACTCCCTGGCACGACCACAACAGCTGCGACAACGCCGGCAGCTCGAGCCGCTCAGGCAGGAACTCACGGATCGAGCGACGTGCCTGGATGGCCGCCTCCAGGGGCAGGGTGCCCTCGGTGCTCGGCGCGGGAAGCGACGTCGACATGGCAGCACTCCCGTTCGGTTGAGTCGGTTGCCCTCTCCGGACCGCCGGGCCTGTGGGGCAATCGTCATGCCAGCGGGCGCGCTTGGGCCGCCGCGGCGCTCCCGGCCGGCGACAGCACTTCTTCCCGGTCTGGGACGCTTTGTCTCGACCGGAGCCGGGCACGGGACGACCCGCCCATCTCCTTGCCCGGAAGCGCTGAATCCGGACTTCATATGTACCTGCATGATCAAGCACTTACAAGCCTGCCCGGGAGGGGCTCTCGCGCGACGGAACGGTACGCTTCCTGCACCCCGCCGATGGCGTCGGAGTGGCAGTACGAGGCGACGCCCATCCCCGGAGACCGAACATGCGCGATGCCATCGAGCGGCTGTGGCCGGAGCTGGAGTGGATCGAGAGCGAAGGGCTGCGCGAAGCCGTCACGGAGACGTGGGTGCGGAGCATGCAGCGGAGCCCGCTCGAGCCCGAGGACCTGGAGACCATCCCGTTCACCCTTCTGGTGCCCGACTGCCCGGCCACGTTCATGGAACACAAGCGCTGCGTGGTCCACATCGCTCGGGACAGCGCGCTGGCGATGCAGCGGTTCCTCGGGCACGCCCTCCCGATCGACCTCGACACGGTCATCGCGGGAGCGATCCTGGCCGACGTCGGGAAGGTGCTCGAGTACGAGCGGGCGGATGGAGAAGTGAGACAGAGCGCCCGTGGCCGGGCGCTGCGCCACCCGTTCACGGGCGTGGCCGTGGCGCTGGAGTGCGGGGTTCCGGACGCGGTGTGCCACATCATCGCCGCGCATGCGGCCGAGGGCGATCTGGTCCGTCGCAGCACCGAGGCCACGATCGTTCACCACGCCGACTTCATGAGCTACCTGCCGTTCAAGAACCTGGCCGGCTGAGAAACGCGAGATCCACGGGCCGCGATGATCCGCCCGGGAGGAGGCTGCAGACATGTCGGACACGATCACCGCCACGATGGCCCGCTGGGCCGCGGACCTCCGCTACGAAGACATCGGGGAGCGGGCCGTGCACGAGGCCCGGCGCTACCTGCTCGACTCCATCGGGTGCGCCCTGGGCGGCTATCAGCAGGAGGACGTGGAGATCGCGCTCGACGTGCTGGACGAGGTCGCCGGTGAGGGGCCGGCCACCGTCATCGGTTCGGGCGCCCGGATGGATGTCGTCTCGGCGGCGCTGGCGAACGCGCTGATGGTGCGCGTCATGGATTACAACGACATCTACTGGCAGCAGGACCCGTCGCACCCGTCCGACATCATTCCGGCGGCGCTCGCCTGCGCGGAGCGGCAGGAAAAGGGAGGCCGGGAGCTGGTGGTGGGCATCGTGCTCGGACACGAGTTCGAGATGCGGCTCTGTGAAGCGGCCTTTCCGGGCATCCGGGAACGCGGCTGGCACCACGGAACGCTCACCGCGTTCGTCTCCCCGATCGTGGCCGGGCGGATGCTGGACCTCCCGTGGGAGAAGATTCAGCACGCCATCGGCATCTCGGCCTCACACTCCGGGACGCTCGGAGCCGTGACCGCCGGCAAGCTCACCATGATGAAGAACACGGTGGACCCCATGGCGACGGAGGCCGGAGTGATGGCCGCCCTGCTGGCCGAGAAGGGCTACACCGGTCCGGAGCACGTCATCGACGGCAAGGAAGGCCTCGTGCACGTCATGGGGCCCGAGTGGAAGCTCGAGGTCCTCACCGAAGGGCTGGGCGAGTCCTGGCGCATCGAACGGTGCGGGATGAAGTACTTCCCGACCGAGGCGCTGACGCACGCGCCGATCTCCGCCGTCCTGCAGCTCGTCGAAGAGAACGACCTCGTACCCGAGGACGTGGCGAGGATTCGAATCCGGTCGCTGGCCCGGGCGGCCGACATCCTCGCGGATCCGACCAAGTACGACCCTCGCAGCAAGGAGACGGCCGATCACAGCCTGCCCTACGTCATCGCGGCGGCTCTCGTCCAGCGTCGGGTGACGCCGGCCGAGTTCGAGGAGGCACGGATCATGGACCCGAGGATCCGCGAACAGCTTCACAAGGTCGAGGTCGTGGCCGACCCGGAGATCGAGAAGGTATTCCCCGCCCTGCAACGCGTCGGCGTGACGATCGAGACCACCGACGGTCGTCAGGTGGGGATGGAGCTCGACTACCCGAAGGGCGATCCCCGGAACCCGCTCACCGATGACGAGATCGAGGGCAAGTTCGACGCGCTGGCCGAGGGCGTGCTGTCCGGTGACAGGGCCCGACGGCTCAAGGATGCGGTGTGGAAGGTGGACGAGATGGAGTCGGTCTCCGAGCTCCTCGACCTGTGCGTCGGGGATCGCTGAGTTCGGGAGAGCACCGGGGAGGTATCGAATGGGACAGACGATGGTGGAGCGGATCGCTCAGACCCACCTGATGGAGGGACCGCGCCGGCCCCTGCGGGCCGGAGACGTGGTGTCGCTCCGCCCGCGCCATGTGATGACGCACGACAACACGGCTGCCGTGATGAAGAAGTTCGCGGCGATCGGGGCCACGTCGGTCGCCGACGCGGACCAGCCGGTGTTCATCCTCGATCACGACATTCAGAACCGCTCGGAAACCAATCTGGCCAAGTATCGCGACATCGAGGGATTCGCCTCCCATCACGGAATCCGGTTCTACCCTGCGGGCACCGGAATCGGCCACCAGATCATGGTGTCTCACGGATACGTGGTCCCGGGCAGCCTGGTCGTCGGGTCCGACTCGCATTCCAACATGTACGGGGCCCTCGGGGCCCTCGGCACCCCGGTCGTGCGCACGGACGCGGCCGCCATCTGGGCCACGGGCGAGTTCTGGTGGCAGATCCCGCGAACGGTCAAGGTGAACCTGGAGGGCCGGCTGGCCGAGGGCGTGACCGGAAAGGACGTCATCATCACGCTGTGCGGCCTGTACCACCAGGGCGAGGTACTGAACGCCGCCGTGGAGTTCCACGGCTCCGGCATCGCGGACCTGTCCATGGACGAGCGCTTCAGCATCGCCAACATGACCACGGAGTGGGGCGCCCTCGTCGGGTGGTTTCCGGTCGATCGGGTCACGGTGGACTACCTGAGGGGTCGTCGGGCGGTGCTCGGCCAGGAAGGCGGGTTCGACCGGTTCAGCGAGGCCGAGCTGGAGGAGTGGGCCACGGATCCGCCGCTTCCGTCCGCGGATGCTCGCTACGCCGGTGTCATCGACCTGGATCTGGGCGCGGTCACCCCGCATGTCTCGGGTCCCGACTCCGTACAGGTGATGCGGTCCGTCGCCGAGATCGAGGCCGAGAAGGTCGCCATCCAGAAGGCCTATCTCGTTTCGTGCGTGAACAGCCGCCTCGAGGACCTGGAAGCCGCCGCCGCGGTCCTGGCGGGGCGCCACGTGGCCGATGGGGTGGAGATGTACGTCGCCGCAGCGAGTCGAGAAGTGCAGGAAGCCGCGGAGGCGAGCGGAGCGTGGGACGCCCTTCTGTCCGCCGGGGCCCACCCGCTGCCCCCGGGCTGTGGACCTTGCATCGGTCTCGGGGCCGGACTCCTGGAGCCGGGGGAGGTAGGAATCTCGGCTACGAACAGGAACTTCAAGGGGAGGATGGGAAGCCGCGATGCCGAGGCCTACCTGGCCAGCCCGGCGGTGGTCGCCGCCTCGGCGCTGGCCGGGCACATCTGCGCGCCCGGACCAGCCGGGAACGGAGCCCCCTCCTACGTCTTCCGCCTCACCGAGGCGGGGGAGGAGGAGGCGGCCGAGGTCGCCATCGAAACCGGATTTCCGGAGAGACATCGGGGCAGGCTGGTGTTCGTGCCCCCGGATAATCTCAACACGGATGGGATTTACGGGAAGGACTACACGTACCGGGAAGGCATGACTCCGGACCAGATGGCCGCGGTCGTGATGAGAAATTACGATCCGCAGTTCGCGGCGTCGATCCGGCCGGGTGATGTCCTGGTCGGAGGATACAACTTCGGAACGGGCTCGAGCCGGGAGCAGGCGGCCACCGCCCTCCAGGCGGCCGGGATCGCTCTGGTGATCGCCGGGAGCTTCTCGCAGACCTACCTCCGCAATGCGTTCAACAACGGTTTCGTGTGCATCGAGTGTCCCGGTCTGGTGGACCGGCTGAAGGAGCGGTTCGCCGGCGCCGACGGGCCCACGTTGATCCCCGGAGACCTCCTCGACATCGATTTCGCAGTCGGAACCGTCACCCTCGGCCCGGAGGTGTTCCGATTCGTTCCTCTGGGCACCGTACCGCAGGCCCTGATCGTGGCCGGCGGGATCGAGAACCAGGTCCGGGCTCGGCTCGGCATCGGATAATCGCCAGAAAGGGCGCCTCATGTCTCGCAGAACCGTCGTCACCATGCCGGGAGATGGAATCGGGCAGGTCGTGCTTCCGGAGGCCGTTCGCGTCCTCGACGCGGTGGGATTCGAAGCCGAGTACGTGCACGCGGACATCGGGTGGGAATTCTGGGTCACGGAGGGCAACCCCCTGCCCGACCGGACGATCGACCTCCTGGCGGAGCATGGCCTCGGGCTGTTCGGAGCCATCACGTCCAAGCCCAAGGCGGAGGCCGTGGCCGAGCTGAGACCGGAGCTCCAGGACCGGGGTCTCGTGTACTACAGCCCGATCGTCGGACTTCGCCAGCGCTTCAACCTGGACGTATCGATCCGCCCCTGTCGCTCCCTTCCGGGCAACCCGCTCAACTTCATCCGCCGGACCGCCGACGGGGACTGGGAGGAGCCGCGGGTGGACGCCGTGATCTTTCGGCAGAACACCGAGGGGCTGTACGGCGGCATCGAATGGACGGATCCGCCACCGCAGGTCAGGGCCGCCCTCGAGACGCACCCGAAGTTCGGGCGCTTCGCGGACACTCCGGGACCCGACCTGGCGATCTCGACCCGGATCTTCACCCGTCGGGCATGCGCCCGGATCACCCGGGCCGCGTTCGAATACGCGGACCGGCACGGATACCCCTCCGTGACGGTGTGCGAGAAGCCGAACGTTCTCCGCGAGACCTCGGGGATGATGGAGGAGGAGGCGCGCCGCGTGAAGGTCGACTACCCCGACATTCAGCTGTGGTCCACCAACATCGACGCCCAGATGATGTGGCTCACCAAGAACCCCGAGGATTACTCGGTGATCGTGGCCGGAAATATGTTCGGCGACATCGTCTCGGACGCATTCGCCGGACTCGTCGGAGGACTCGGCTTCGCCTGCTCGGCCAACATCGGCGACGAGGTGGCGGTGTTCGAGCCGACGCATGGCTCGGCGCCCAAGTACGCCGACCTGGTGCCCTCCATCGTGAATCCGATCGCCATGATCCTCACCGCCGCCATGCTGCTCGATCACGTCGGAGAGCTCGATCGTGCCCGGGCCGTGCGCGACGCCACGGCGGCGGTCGTCGCCGAGGGCGAGGTGCGGGCCTACGACATGCTTCGTCTCCCGGGAGGGCCCGACGTGTTGTCGAAGGGCGCCGCGTCCACGACCGAGATCACCGACGCGATCATCGAAAAGCTGGGCTGAGGAGGTGCACGTGACCGCTCTGATCGGCGAGGCCGGGCGGACGGGCGATGAGGTCCGCTCCGACCTCCACGCATCGGTGGAGCTGACGGAACAGGGCGGGATCGAGATCGTCGTCGACTCCAAGGTCGGCTCCCTGTACGGCGACTCGATCGAGCGCACGGCGAGGGAGACCCTCGAGAAGCTCGGCATCGAGAGCGCCCGTGTGCGCATCGACGACAAGGGCGCCGTGCCCTTCGTGATCGAGGCCCGCGTGGAGGCGGCTGCGAACCGAGCGGGGGCGGCCGCATCGAGTGCGGCGCGTCCGCCGCGCACGGTCCCCGAGCGCCCGCGGACGGCCCGCCACCGGCTCCGCAGGTCCCGACTCTACCTGCCGGGGGACCAGCCGAAGCTCCACCTGAATGCGGGGCTGCACCGGCCGGACGCGGTGATCCTGGACCTCGAGGACAGCGTTCACCCGAGCCACAAGGACGGCGCTCGGCTGATCGTGCGCAACGCCATCCGCTGCGTGGACTTCGGAGGCGCCGAGGTGATGGTGCGGATCAACCAGCTCCCGCTCGGTCTCGAGGACCTGGACCGGATCGTGCCGGAAGGGCCGGATCTGATCCTCATCCCCAAGGTCGAGTCGGCCGCAGAGGTGGCCCGGGTCGACGAGCGCATTCGGGCGGTGCTCGAGGTCGGCGACGAGGAGGAGCCGCCCGTGTGGCTGATGCCGATCCTCGAGACGGCGCTCGGAATCGAGCGGGCGTTCGAGATCGCCTCGGCGACTCCGTCCGTCGTCGCCCTGACGATCGGTCTCGAAGACTACACCGCCGACCTCGGGGTACCGAGGACGACGGAGGGAGCGGAATCGGTCTATGCCCGCGGGCGCCTGGTCAATGCGGCCCGGGCGGCCGGTGCGCAGGCCATCGACTCGGTGTTCGGTGACGTGGCCGACGAGGAGGGACTTCGCGCCTGGGCTGCGCGCTCACGCGGTCTCGGGTTCGAGGGCATGGGGTGCATTCATCCCCGTCAGATCCGGCCGATCCACGAGGCGTTCGCGCCGACCGGGGAGGAAATCGACCGGGCCCTGCGGGTGGTCCGGGCGTTCGAGGAAGCCGAAGCCCGCGGACTCGGCGTCGTGAGCCTCGGCACGCGGATGGTGGATCCGCCGGTCGTACTTCGGGCTCAGCGACTGGTGCGTCGCGCCCGCGAAGCCGGCCTGATCGAGGAGCCGGAGGCATGAGCGCGAGAGCGGACGGACCGGTGGAGTTCACGGTCAACGCAGCGGGAAGGCGGGTGCCCTCGGTGGTGAACGGCCGGTCGGCTCCCCCGTTTGCGGGCGTCGGAAAGGCGAGTCCGGAAGGAGCGAAGCACGGTCCGCCGATCCGTTCCGCAGCCGATTATCCGGCCGATGGAGACAAGCGGGTGCCCGACCTCAAGGCGGCTCTGGAGCGTTGCGGGCTCCGCGATGGAATGACGATCTCCACGCATCACCATCTGAGGAACGGGGACCGGGTGGCCGTGGCCGCCCTGCAGGCGGCAGGGGAGCTCGGCGCGAAGGATCTCGTGTGGTTTCCCAGCGCCTCGTTCCCCTGTCATGAGCCGGTCGTCGATCTCATGCGAAGCGGCGTCGTGCACCACATCGAGGGATCGATGAACGGACCGCTGGGAGCATACTGCTCGCACGGGCACATGCGGGGCCTCGGGGTCCTGCGGTCGCACGGAGGCCGGTGGCAGGCGATCCAGGATGGAGAGGTCCACGTCGACATCGCGGTGATCGCAGCCCCGAGCGCGGACTTCTTCGGAAACGCCGACGGATCTCACGGGCCTTCGGCGTGCGGGTCCCTCGGATTCGCCCTCGCGGACTCGATGTACGCGGACCGGGTGATCGTCGTAACCGACCACCTGGTTCCCTTCCCGTGCGTTCCATGGCAGATCCAGGGCAACCACGTGGACTTCGTGGTCGAGGTCGATTCGATCGGCGATCCCGGGAAGATCGTCTCCGGCACCACGGTGGTTACCAGGAGTCCGGATCGCCTTCTCATCGCCGAGTACGTGGCCCGTTTCATTCGGGACGCGGGCATTCTGCGCGATGGCTTCTCGTTCCAGGCCGGCGCGGGAGGCATTGCGCTCGCGTTCGTCGGGTACATCCGGCAGATGATGATCGACGCCGGGGTGAAAGCTCGCTTCGTTCGTGGAGGATCCACGAGCTACCTGGTCGATCTCCTGAAAGATGGGCTCACCGACTACATCCTGGACGGACAGACCTTCGACCTGGCCGGAGTCGAGTCGATCGGCAGCGACCCGCGCCACGTCGCGACCTCGCCGTTCACCTCCTACAACGACCATGGAAAGGGCAACTTCGCCTCGATGGTCGACGCGGTGGTGCTCGGCGCCACCGAAGTCGACCTGGACTTCAACGCCAACGTGGTCACCCATTCCGACGGCATGCTGCTCCACGGGATCGGAGGATGGCAGAACTGCCTCTTCTCCGGCTGCACGATCCTCGCCCTTCCCTCCTTCCGTGATCGCATACCGGTCATCGTGGACGAGGTGACGACGATCACCGGTCCCGGCGAGCTCATCGACGTGATCGTCACCGAACGCGGGATCGCCGTGAACCCACGCCGCGCGGACCTGATCCGGGCGCTCGAAGGATCCGACCTGCCGCTCCGCACTCTCGAGGAGATCAAGGAGGAGGTCGAGGCCCTGGTCGGAGGCCCGCCGGCCCGGCCGGTGCTCATCGACGAGCCTGTCGCCGTGATCAACTGGGTCGACGGCACCGTTCTGGACACGGTCTGGAAGGTGCCGGAGGCGAAGGAGCCGGGATGATCGCGCGGCCGAATTCGAAGGCGATCGATCGGAAGGGCCGTCTCGGCCTGCCCGAAGCAGCCCCACCGCTTCGGCCCGCCGCTGAGCGGGCCCGTGATTTCGAAGAGGTCCAGGCCGATTGGGACCTCGCAGGCGCCCGCGCAGCGGCCGCCCGGTGCATTCAGTGCCCGGCCGCACCATGCACGAAGGCCTGTCCGCTGGACAACGACATTCCGTGGGCTCTCTGGCTTCTCGAGCACGGGGACGTGGCAGGTGCGGCGGCCGTGTTCCGATCGACGAGCCCGATACCGGACATCTGTGGACGCGTCTGTCCCCAGTCCGAGCTGTGCGAGGGCGCATGTCCCTACACGAAGCAGGGACGGGCTCCGGTACCGATCGGTCGCCTCGAGGCCTTCGTGTGCGACGAGGTCGAGCCGCCCCTCCCGCGGCCGGGCCCGGACACCGGACACCGGGCAGCGGTGGTCGGCGCCGGACCGGCCGGGCTGACCGTCGCCGAGAGGCTGGCGGCCCTCGGGCACTCGGTCACCGTGTTCGACGAGTGGCCGGCGCCGGGAGGACTTCTCCGGTACGGGATACCGACGTTCAAGATGGCGCACGACCGGGTACGGCAGCTGGAGGAGCGGCTGGACACGCTTTCCGTGCAGTTCGTACCCGAAACGCGCATCGGGCGGGACCGGACCGTCGATGACCTGCTGGATGGAGAGTTCGAGGCCGTATTCCTGGGAATCGGGGCCGGGGTGCACCATGAGGCCGCGATCGACGGATCCGATCTGCCGGGAGTGTTCCTTTCGACCCGGTTTCTCGTGCGAGCGAACGTGGACGCCGCTCTCCGTCCCCCGGCGCTCGGCGATCCGCAGATGGTCGGGCGAAGAGTGGCCGTCATCGGAGGCGGGGACACGGCGATGGACTGCGCCCGCACGGCGCTGCGACTCGGGGCCGAGGAGGTCACCTGCTTCTACCGCCGCACCGAGGACGAGATGCCGGGCAATCCGCGTGACCGCAGGCTGGCGCGTGAGGAAGGCGTTTCCTTCCAGTGGCTGACCCAGCCGGTTCGGTTCCGGTCCCGGTCGGACGGGACCGTCGGCTCCATGGACTGCGTCCGGAACCGGCTCGGCGAACCGGACGCTTCGGGACGCCGGCGGCCCGTCGCGGTGGACGGCTCGGAGTTCGCCGTCCCGATCGATACCGTGGTCCTGGCGCTCGGGTACGTGGCCGACACGGAAGCCGTCCGTGCCGTAGGGGGCCTGGAAGCGGACACGCTCGGCCGCATCGTGATCGATTCGGAGACCGGAGCGACCCATCGGGAGGGAGTGTATGCCGGTGGGGATGACGTCACCGGACCGGCGCTGGTGGTGACGGCGGTGGCGCAGGCGCAGCGGGCCGCCGAGGCGATGCATGCCCACATGACCGGCGGATCGTCCGTGGCTCCGGATCGGTGCGGCCCACCGTGAGCCCCCGGGAAGCCGACGGGCCGAGCGCGGAATCGGAAACGATCCTCGTCATCAACCCCGGCTCCACGTCCACGCGGGTCTCCCTGTTTCGAGGGAACCGTTCGGTCGCCGGACATGAGACGGAGCACGAAGATCGATCGGCCACGCTCGCCCTCGACCCGTGGGCCGGGTTCGAGGCGCGACTCCTGGAGGTGCGTCGGTTCCTGGACCGGGAAGGCGTAGCGGCGTCGGATCTCTCTGCCGTGGTCGGCCGGGGTGGACTGCTCCGGCCGCTCGCGGGAGGCGTCTATCGGGTGAACGAGGCGATGCTCCGGGACGCCCGGGAGGGCCTCCAGGGGCAGCACCCGGCCAACCTGGGCTGCGCCCTCGCCGAAGCGATCGCCGAGCCGGCCGGCATCCCGGCCTTCGTCGTGGATCCGGTCTCGGTGGACGAGAGCGAGGAGCTCGCGGCCTACTCGGGGCTCGCCGGTGTGCCCCGGCGAACACTGTCCCATGCCTTGAGCGTGCACGCGTGCGCCCGCGGGTATGCTTCCGATGTCGGCGCCCCGGTGGAAGACCTCAACGTGGTCGTGGCTCACCTCGGGGGCGGGATCTCGGTCTGCCCCGTACGAGCGGGCAGGATCGTGGACGCGAACAATGCCGTGAGCGAAGGGCCCTTCTCTCCCGGACGCAGTGGAGGTCTGCCCGTCCAGGAGTTGCTGGACCTCGTGTTCGCGGAGAAGCACGACCGGGAGAGCCTGCGCGACCTCACCACTCGGCGTGGCGGCCTCTTCTCCTATCTGGGCACGAGGGACGCCCGGGAGATCGAGGACCGGATCGCGGCTGGAGACCGGGAAGCCGAGCGCACCTACCGGGCGATGGCGTACCAGATCGCCAAGGAGATCGGCGCGATGGCCACGGTGCTGCAGGGTGAAGTGCAGGCCGTGCTGCTCACGGGGTCCCTCGCCCGGTCGAGTCGACTCGTGGAATGGATCACCGACCGGGTCGAGTTCATCGCACCGGTCAGGGTGAGGTCCACGCACGAGATGGACGCGCTGGCCGCGGGAGCCCTCGCAGCCCTGAGAAGCGAAGTGCAGACGCTCGAGTACTGACGACCCGGAGTCCCGTGAGCCCCGACGGGGTCGGCGGGCGGAAGGACACATGTCACGGAAACTTCTGACCGGAAACGAGGCGATCGCGGAGGGCGCCCGGCGAGCGGGGGTCCTCTTCGCTTCCGCCTATCCCGGAACACCGAGCACGGAGATCACCGAAGCCGTCGCCCGGCGGGGAGACGTGCGCGTCCAGTGGGCCCCGAACGAGAAGGTCGCCCTCGAAGTCGCCGCCGGGGTCTCGCTCGGGGGCGGCAGGGCCCTGTGTTCGATGAAGCACGTCGGGGTCAACGTAGCGGCCGACCCGCTGTTCAGTGCTTCCTATTCCGGCGTCCGCGGCGGGTTGGTTCTCGTTTCCGCGGACGACCCGGCCATGCACTCGTCGCAGAACGAGCAGGACAATCGCCACCTCGCCCGCGCCGCCAAGATCGCGCTGCTGGAGCCCTCGGACAGCCAGGAGGCGTTCGACTTCATCCGGCGCGGCTTCGACCTTTCGGAGCGCTTCGACACGCCGGTGATGCTCCGCGTCACGACACGGATCTGTCACTCGATGTCCCCGGTGGAGCTCGGACCCGAGATTCCGTATCAGCCGGTCCTTCGCGGGCCGTATGAGCGAAACTTCCGCAAGCACGTGCTCCTCCCGGCCAACGCCAGGGTCAGACACGAGGCCGTCGAGGCGAGGCTCGAGGAGCTGGAGTCGGTGGCGGAATCCGATCGGGATCTCAACCGCATCGAGTGGAGAGACCGCACGGTCGGAATCGTCACCAGCGGGGTGGCGTACGCCTACGTCCGCGAGGTGGCTCCGTCCGCGTCGGTGCTGAAGCTCGGTCTCACGAACCCTCTTCCTCCCCTCCTCATCCGGGAGTTCGCCGCCGGAGTCGACGAATTGTACGTGGTCGAGGAGCTGGACCCATACCTCGAGGAGCGGGTGCGCGCCCTCGGATTGCGACCGGTGGGCAAGGAGATCTTCCCCATCACGGGCGAGCTGAGTCCGGACCGGGTGGCGGAAGGCCTCGGCCTCGCGGCGGGCGGTAGCGGCGTCGAGCCCGTCGACGTTCCCCTTCCCGCCCGACCCCCGGTCCTGTGCGCCGGGTGCGGGCATCGAGGCGTCTTCTACACCCTGTCGCGCCTCGGCGTCGCGGTCACGGGAGACATCGGCTGCTACACGCTGGGAGCGCTGCCTCCATTGGAGGCGATGGATTCCTGCCTCTGCATGGGAGCGAGCGTCGGAATGGCGCAGGGACTGGAGCTCGCTCTTCGGGCCGCGGGCGACGAGCGTCCGGTGGTCGGAGTCATCGGGGACTCGACGTTCGTTCACTCCGGGATCACCGGGCTGGTCAACGCCGTCTACAACCGCGGCGCCGGGACGCTCCTCCTGCTCGATAACGGCACGACCGCCATGACCGGCCATCAGGATCATCCCGGAACCGGGCGAACAGCCGACGGCGAGCGTGCTCCGGCCCTCGACTACGTCGCCCTCTGCAAGGCGATCGGGGTGCGCAGAATCCGGGAGGTCGATCCGTATGATCTGGAGGCGCTCGAGTCCGCGATTCGTGAGGAGCTGGCCGTCGAGGAGATCTCGGTCGTCATTTGCCGCGCCGTGTGTCGGCTCGTCGATCGCACTCCGCTCGCTTCCGCCGCGGAGCTGGAGATCGAGTGCCCCGGGTGCGGCACCTGCTTCGAGCTGGGCTGTCCGGCCCTCGACGGGTCGTCCGGCCAGGCGGTGATCGACCCGGCCGTCTGCTGCGGCTGCGGGCTGTGCGTCCAGGTCTGTCCCTTCTGTGGCCTGCGTACGGGCAGACCCCGGCCCGACCCGATGGAAGTCGCGACGTGAGCGGCCCGCCTCCGGACGATCGGGACCGTGGCGCCGACCGGACCCGGAACGTCTTTCTCACCGGCGTCGGGGGACATGGCGTGCTGGCCGTGAGCCGCGTGATCGCCGAAGCGGCGCTCGCGGCCGGTTTCGACGTACGGCGGAGCGAGGTGCACGGGATGTCCCAGAGGGGCGGCAGCGTCGTCAGCCAGGTGCGGTACGGCGCACGTGTTCACTCGCCCTTGATCGGGCTCGGCCAGGCCGATGTCCTTCTCTCCCTCGAGCTGCTCGAGGCCGTACGCCACCTCTCGGCCCTGCGTGCCGACGGAGTGCTGCTGGCCAGTGAGCAGCGCATCACCCCGGCGCCGCTGGGAAGCCTCTCCGTCGACTACCCTCCGAACGCCCGGGCGCTGTGCGAGGAGAGGGTGTCCCGGTGCGTGTTCATCCCCGCCATCGAGGTGGCGCGCGAGATCGGCGAGGAAAGGGCGGCGAACATGGTGATGCTCGGGGCTTATTCGACCCTCGAGCCCGGGATCGGCGAGACGCTGTGGATGGAGACGATCGCCGCCGCCTTCAGGCCCGAATTCCGGGAGATCAACTCCCGGGCGTTCACTCGCGGGAGAGAACAGACTCGCGCTCTCGGGTACGACGGGCCATGAGAGCGATCCGATCTCTCGAGGAGCTTCGCGAGCGAGCCGCGGCGGGCCCGATGCGCGTGGTGGCGGTGGCGGGGCCCGAAGGAGACCCCACCCTTCGCTCGGTGGCCGCAGCGTTCGACGCCGGTCTCGCCCGCGCTCTGCTCGTGGGAGACGCGAAAGCGACCGTGGAGCGGCTGAAGACCCTCCCGATCGATGCGGAATGCTGCGAGATCATCGACGCGCGAGATGAGGCGGAAGCGGCCCGGATCGCGGTTCGCCTCGTACGAGCCGGGGCGGCAGACATCCTGATGAAGGGCACGCTCAAGACGTCCGAGCTCATGCATGCCGTCCTCGACCGATCCGCGGGATTGCGGTCTGGTCGGCTGATGAGCGACGTGTTCCTCTTCCCGCACCGCATTCGCGGTCGGAGCCGGCTGATCGGTATCACGGACGGTGGTATCACCCCATTCCCGACGATCGAGCAGAAGGCGCAGATCCTCGCGAACGCCGTCTCCCTGTTCCACCAAATCGGTGTCCGTCGGCCGCGCGTGGCCCTGCTGTCCGCCGTGGAGTCTCCCTCTCCGGCTTTTCCGGCCAGCGAGGATGCGTTGTCACTGCGACGGATGTGGGAAGAGGGCGCCTTCGGCACCTGCGAGGTCGGCGGGCCGATGGCCATGGACCTGGCGCTTTCCTCGAAGGCCGCGAAGCTGAAGGGATACGAATCGCCGGTTGCCGGAAAGGCCGACGTTCTGGTGCTGCCGACGCTGGAAGCCGCCAACATCACGGCGAAGGCGATCGAGTACGCGGTTCCGCTGGAACCCGCTCACGTCGTCGTCGGCGGAGCCGCCCCGATCCTCATACCCTCTCGATCGGAATCGGCCCGGGCGCGCCTGAACGGAATCGCGCTTGGATGCTGGCTCTGCGGTGAAAGCGCGTAGGAATCCGGAGGGTGGAGTGGGTTGGTGAGCGCCGGGAGGGCGCTTCCGGGGCACTGACCGGCTCTTTCTCTATCGAAGTGCTCCCGCGTGCGGCCCGAGTAACGCCGCTCCCGGCCTCGGTCCATCCACCGGTGCAAGGTGGGAGCCAGCCGGCCGGAACCGCACGTGACCGGGCGAGCGTGGCACGGCGTACCGAAGATGCCCGTCCGGCGCCGTCGACATAACTCGCTATTTAGCAACTATTTACGGAGTCGCAGGCCCACACGGATCCAGTCGGCCGTCCGCCGAATGGGGGCCACCGGTCGCGTGGCACGGATTCCCCATTCGAGACCTTGTCGGGCTTTCTGGTCGGGCTGCGGGCATTTCGCCACGTGCCTACCCCTCGGTGATGCGCACCCCACCGTTCGTCGTCTTCACACGTACCGTCGGCCCCCCGCTCCCCAGGTCGACGGACAGCTTTCGATCGATCCGGCCCTGTACCGTCACCGGGAAGCCGATGCTCAGACCTCCGTTCGTCGTCTCCGTCTCCAGGTGTGCCGAGTATCCCTCGGGCACCGAGAGCCGCACGCCGCCGTTCGTCGTCGTAACGGACAGTCCCTCGCCGGTCCAGGTCGATCCGCTCAGAGCGATGTGCACCCCCCCGTTCGTGGTCCCGCCCACGACGTCTCCAGCCACATCCTCGAGGTGGACCCCCCCGTTCGTGGTGCGGAACCGCAGCGTTCCGCGGACGCCATCGATCGCGATGCCGCCGTTCGTGCTTTCGAGATCCAGGTCGGTCGCGGCCGGCACCATGATCCGGTAGCTCACGGACCAGCCTTCCCGACTTCGGTTCTTCGGTCCGTCCGCCGAGATGTCGGATCCGGCGTCGACTTCGACATCGTCGGCGATCTCGAGGGCTCTCTCCTCGGACTCGGCCCAGACGTGCACCTTCGCCCGGACGAACATCTCGTCCCGGTCCCACGCCTCGACCGAGATCCCGCCGTTGGGACGGGCATCCACGGACAGGTCCCCGGGAGCGTCCAGAGTCCATTCGCGCACCTCGCAGGATGAGACCGCGTCCTGGCGCTCATGGCCCTCACACCATTCGTCGTTCGCCACCACCCGATCCTGGGCCCGCGCCACGCCGGCGAAGGTGAGACCGGCGACCGCGAGCACGCAGACCCTCGCGAACGATGACGGATGCGGTGTCCAACGCATGCTCATGTGGATCTCTCCGTTTCGAAGGTGGGTATCCGCCGCTGGAATCGGCCATTGGAATGGACACTCCCGGCGAACCGTTGGTTGAAAGCCGGCACGACGTGCGTCTTGCTCCGCCCGGCGCCGCGTCCGTATCTACATCATGCCTTCTTCGACCCGCGCCTCGGTGGACCGGGAGATCCTGCGGCTCGCATGGCCGGCGCTCGGCGCCCTGGCGGCCGACCCGCTCGTATCGATCGTCGACACGGTCTTCGTCGGACGGCTCGGTGTCGTCCCCCTCGCGGCGCTCGGAGTCAACACCTCGATCTTCGCCCTGTCGTTCGTGGTGTTCAACTTTCTCGCCTACGGAACGACTCCGATGGTGGCGCGCGCCGTGGGACGGGGAGATCGGGCCGCCGCCGGTGACATCGTCGTCCAGGCTCTCGTTGTCGCGACCACGGTCGGGGTGCTAGCGGCCGCGCTCCTGGAACTCCTGGCCGTGCCGATCGTCACCCTGATGGGTGCAGGCCCGGATCTCCGTGAGCCCGCCCTGTCCTACCTGCGAATCCGGGCGCTCGCGGGCCCTGCCGTGCTCCTGGTCACGGCGGGCCATGGAGCCTTCCGGGGGTACCAGGACACGCGCACGCCGCTGCTGGTGACCCTGGGTCTGAACGCGGTGAACCTGGTTCTCGATCCCCTTCTGATCTTCGGTCTCGGGTGGGGGCTCGAGGGAGCGGCCCTGGCCACGCTCATCGCCCAGTGGTCGGGCGCCTTCGGGTTCCTCCACCTCCTTCTTCGGAGCCGGCGGCGAGAGCTGGGCATCGAGCCGCGCTGGCCCCGTGTGCGCGAGCTCCGCCCGTTCCTGCGGATCGGAAGCGAGCTGGCTCTCCGCACGGTGGCCCTGATCGGTACGATGACCCTGGCCACGGCCATCGCGACCCGCGTCGGCACCGTTCAGGTAGCCGCTCACCAGGTGGGCACCCAGCTGTGGCTGCTCCTCGCCATGATCGTCGATTCTCTCGCCGTCGCGGCGCAGGCGCTGGTCGCCCGGTACCGGGGAGCGGGTCTGGCCGGGGAGGCGCGGCATGCCGCCAACCGCCTGCTCGGGTGGGGAGTGATGTCCGGTCTGACACTCGGAGCCATCTTCCTTGCCCTGTCCCCTGTCCTTCCGAGGCTCTTCACGGACGAGCCTGCCGTGCTCGATGCGGTCGGAACCGTGTACCCCTTCATCGTCGCCATGCAGCCTCTCAACGCGATCGTGTTCGTATGGGACGGTGTCTTCATGGGTGCCGAGAAGTTCCGGTTTCTCGCGATCCAGATGGCTCTCGCCGCCGCTCTGTCGGCTCTCGTGCTGCTGTCCGTGCTTCCTCTCGGGCTGGGCCTCGCCGGGGTCTGGTGGGGAATCGTGGTGCTCATGGTCGGGCGTGCCGTGTCCCTGGCGATCGGCTACCGAAACCCGAGGTTGCTTTCGTGATTCCGGTAAACGAGATTGAGTTTCATTCTAAACTGAGCCGCGAATCGGAGACGTGTCGACCACGACCGAAAGCACGGCGGCGGAGTGCTCCATCGTTCTGGTGGGGAACCCCAACGTCGGCAAGAGCCTGCTGTTCCGGAATCTCACCCGGCGCTACGTCACCGTGTCGAACTACCCGGGCACGACGGTGGAGCTGGTTCGCGCGCGCGCCTCGTTCAACGGGCTCGAGCAGGAGGTGGTCGACACTCCGGGGCTGAACGATCTATCGCCCCGGAGCGACGAGGCCATCGTCACTCGAGGCCTGCTGACGGAGAATCCCGGCGCGACGATCGTGCAGGTGGCGGATGCGAAGAACCTGCGTCGCGCTCTCCTGCTCACGCTTCAGCTGATCGAGCTGCAGCGCCCCATGGTCCTCGTCCTCAACATGTACGACGAGCTGACGGCCCGCGGCGGGCGCATCGACGTGGACCGCCTCGGCGAGATCCTCGGGATCCCGGTCGTCGTCACGGTGGCGCCGCGAAACGAGGGAACGGATGAGCTGATCTCGGCTCTCGCGAGCGCACGCATTCCGGATCGGCAGATCCTGCACTCGGGACCGTCCGCGCCGGTGCAGACGGCGGCCGGCCCGCAGCCTCGCCTCGGAGGCGCACAGGATCGTCTCTCTCGAGTGAACGAGATCATCAGCGAGACGTACGCCATCGACCAGCCGAAGGGCGCCCCCCTCGGTGTGCGTCTGGGCTTCTGGGCCATGCACCCGGTCAAGGGCCTCGCGTTCCTCGCCGCCATCCTGCTCACCGTGTTCTGGTTCGTCGGTCTCTTCGGCGCGGGCACGCTCGTCGACGCGCTCGAGATCGCCGGCTTCGAGCAGCGGATCAGCCCCCTGGCGATCCGTGCCACGGACGCGGTCCTCCCCTTCCCGCACCAGCACGCCGTGGAGCCGGTCGACTTCACGCTCTCTCTTCCGGTGTCACCGGCTCACGAGGTGGAGCTCGGGGAATCGGTGCGGGAGGTCCTCCGACCCGCGTACTCCGTGCTCCCCGATGCGAACCTGACGGTGGGGCAGTCGATCCGGCGGTTCCTGCACGACTTCCTCGTCGGACCCTTCGGGCAGATCACCATGGCCTTCAGTTACGCGTTCGCCATCGTCCTGCCGATCGTCACCATTTTCTTCTTCGTATTCAGCATCCTCGAGGATTCGGGCTACTTCGCGCGGATGTCGATCATGCTGAACCGCGCGTTCCGGGTCATCGGACTGAACGGGAAGGCCGTCCTTCCGATGATTCTGGGCCTCGGCTGTGTCACCATGGCCACGATGACGACGAGGATCCTGCAGACGCGAAAGGAGCGGCTGGTCACCACCATGCTCCTTGCGCTGGCCGTTCCCTGCTCGGCGCAGCTCGGCGTGCTGCTGGCCCTCATGGCCTCCCTCTCACCGTCGGGAGCGCTGGTGTGGCTCGCGCTCATGGGCGGCGTGCTCCTGGCCGTGGGCTGGCTGTCCGCACGGGTGTTCCCGGGAGACACGAGCGAGTTCATACTCGAGATTCCGCCGATGCGCAGGCCTCAGATCGGAAACGTACTGGTCAAGACGGGGACCCGGCTCGACTGGTATCTGCGCGAGGTCATCCCCGTGTTCGCGGTAGGAACCGCCGTGCTCTTCGTGATGGATCGGCTCCACCTCCTCACCCGGATCTCGACGTGGGCCGAACCGCTGATCACCGGCTGGCTCGGACTCCCGGCCGAGATGTCGAACGCCTTCCTGGTCGGGTTCATGCGCAGGGACTTCGGTGCGGTGTACGTGCTCGATGCGGTGACCGGCCCGAACCCCCTGTTGTCTCCTCACCAGGTCCTGGTGGCCATGGTGACGATCACGTTGTTCATGCCCTGCTTCGCGACGCTCCTGATCATTGCGAAGGAGCACGGGAAGGGTGTTGCGGCCGGCATGGTGGCCTTCATCTTCCCGTTTGCCCTGTTCGTCGGCGGCCTGCTCAACCACGTGGGACGATGGCTCCAGACTATCTGACCTGCCCGATGTGCGGCTTCGAGTTCGAGCGCACGGACACGCTGTGCGCCCACGGCTGTCCGCTCGGCTCGCTGTGCCACCTCGTCCGGTGTCCCGCCTGCGAGTACGAGTTCCCGGAGACGCCGCCCTCCGTATCGTTCATCAAGCGGTTGTTCCGGAAGCGACTCCCCGTCGTCGCGGGGCTTCCGCCCGGCGTCCGAACGGCGGCCGAGCTGAGACCCGGTGAAAGGGCCACCGTGCTCTGCCTCGGGTCGACGGTGACCGACCGCCACCGAACGCTCACCGTCTACGGGCTGGGCCCGGACGCCGAGATCACGCTCGTCCAGCACCAGCCGGCCTGCGTGATCCGGATCGGGGAGACGGAGCTGGCCATCGACTCGGACATCGCCCGGGACATCCTCGTGCAGCCGCTCGAGGAGCCGGCCGGGGCCGTCCCCAGGGGAACGGAGGAGGAAGCCACGTCATGAGCGGCCTCTTCGTGATGGCCCAGGTCGGTTTGGGGAATGCTCTCACGACCGAGCCGCTCGTGGCCGTCGCGCTGCTGTTCGGAGCCGGCGTGCTGACGAGCCTGACGCCGTGCATCTACCCGATGATCCCCATCACGGTGGGCGTCATCTCGGGAACGGCCGGCGAGTCGGCCAGCCGATCCCGAACGATCACGCTCACCCTCACGTACGTCGCGGGCCTGTCGCTCCTCTACGCGGTGGCCGGTCTGATCGCCGGAATGACGGGCCAGCTCTTCGGCACGATCGCGTCGAGCGTATGGACTCGACTCGCCATCGCCGCGCTGCTCGCCGTCTTGGGGCTCGCCATGCTGGACCTGGTCCGCGTGCCGATCCCCCGCAGGTGGGTCGATTGGGCGGGTGGGCTGCAGGGGGGCTCGTACCCTGCCGTCTTCCTGCTCGGGGCGACATCGGGTCTCGTCGCAGCCCCGTGCGGCGCGCCGGCCTTCGCCGCCGTCCTCACCTGGGTGGGGTCGACGGGCAATCCGGGGCTGGGGTTTCTCTATCTGTTCGTGTTCTCGCTCGGCATGACCGCCCTGCTCTTCGTCGTCGGGCTCTCCTCGGGACTGGCGCGGCGGCTCCCGCGCGCGGGCTCGTGGAGTCGCTGGGTCAAGCGCGGCGCCGGCGCGCTCATGATTCTCATGGCGGGTTATTACCTGTATCAGGCGTGGCTGGTGTGGTGAGGCTGGCGTGTTGAGGCTGGCCCGGGGAGCTGGCGTCGCCGCCTGCCTCGTGTTGGGGGTGGCAGCGCCCCTGCCAGCTCAGGAGACTCGAATCGGCATCGAGCGTGGAACGACGCCGCCTGGCCTGGCCCTCTCCACGATCGAGGGGGAAGAGGTGGATCTGGCGGAGTATTTCGGGCGCCAGCCGGTTCTGCTGGAGTTCTGGGCGACCTGGTGCGAGAACTGCGAGGCCCTCCACCCTCGCATGCTCGAGGCTCACGAGGAATTCGGAGACCGGGTCGCGTTCTTCGCGATCGCCGTGGCGGTAGGCCAGTCCGAGCGCCGCATCCGTCGTCACCTCGAGGATCATCCGGTCCCCTACCCCACCCTGTGGGACGGCCGCGGCGAGGCGGTGCGAACCTTCGAAACGCCGGCCACCTCGTACATCGTCATCCTGGACGAGGACGGGCGCGTCGCCTACACCGGGATCGGCCGTGAGCAGGACGTGATCCGCGCGGTCCGGGAGGTGGTGACGCCCGAGCCCGGCGCCTAGGGTCCCTCCACCACGTCGGTCACGGCTTCTCCCAGCTCCTCGTACGCGGTGGGATCCACCTCGCGGAACGGGGCCGCCCGCCATGCGATCACGCCATCCGGGTCGATGACGAACGCCGTGCGGTTGTCCGTATAGCTCCCGTCCGATCTCTGCAGGTATGCGCCGTACTTCCGGCCCACCTCCGCGCCCGGGTCGCTACCGAACAGGAACGGGAAGTCCGCGTCCGCGGCCCACGAGGCGTGCTCCTCGGCCGGGTCGGTGCTCACCGCCAGCAAAACGACGTCTCTACCCCCACGAAACAGACTTGCGTACTGATCACGGTACGCTTCCATCTGAATCGTTCACCCGGGGGTCCGCACCCTGTAGAAGAAGGCGAGCACCACCGTCTTGCCGCGGAAATCGCTGAGCCGGACCGGATCTCGGAGAACGCCATATCTCGTCGCGCCCGTGAGCTCGAAGTCCGGCGCCCGGGTCCCCACCGCCAGGGGTTCGTCGGCCTGCTGCGCCTGACTCATGGAGGGCAGGAGCACCGCAAGCGCAAAGACGGCCGTCACGAATCCTGATCGCATTCCGGATCCCCTCGTCTCGAGGTCATACGTTTCGCTCGCCGTCCAATCTACGATTGCAGCCGGGAACACTTCCAGTCCGGACGTCGATCGATCGCGAAACACGGGGAACCGGGACCGTGAAACCGAAGGCCCCGGGCGTGCGTACGGCATGGGCGTACGCGAGGACACCGCGAGTCAACCCTTTGGACCCGGGGCGAGTCCAACGTACGAGCGGGATCATGGCGCGAGGCGGCAAATCCGACGCCGCGGACGGAGTGGACGACGAACGGAGGGGATGCCCGATGGAGAACGGAACGCCGCTGATCCGCATGGAGGGCGTGCAGAAGGTCTTCTACACGGAGGAGATGGAGACGCACGCGCTGGCGGACATTCACATGGAGATCCGGGACGGGGAGTTCGCGGAGGTCATGGGTCCGTCGGGGTGCGGGAAGTCCACCCTGTTGTCGCTGGTCGGTCTGCTGG
>NZ_JBZQEK010000153.1:0-6128 GCF_058719085.1 Candidatus Benthicola sp. | reverse complement strand
GTCGGCGGCCGTCCACCGCCACGTATCCGGGTCGTCGGGGTCCTCGGCCGCCATGAGGATCGCGTCGCCCCTCGGGTCCGGGCCGAAGTTGCGGTCCACGTGCCGGTAGTTGCGCGCGTCGTACTTGTGGAGCGACGGGGCGTCGTTGACCGGGTTGAGGTAGAGCGCGGTCACGCCCAGCTCCTGGAGGTAGTCGAGCCGGTCGATCACGCCCTGAAGGTCTCCACCGTACCGTCTCAGCTGGACCGTGGTGTAGAAGGGCTCTCCCGTCGCCTCGGCCCACTCCTCCTGACGGTACCAGTCCTGCGTCCACGGCGTCGGCTCCCAGCCCTCGGGACGAAGGTCCGGCCAGGAGCCCTCCATGTCGTCGAGAGTCGGATCGTTGGAGGGGTCCCCGTTCCGGAAGCGCTCCACGAAGATCTGGTACCAGACGGCATCGCCGGCCCAGGCCGGGACGCCGAGCGCGGAGACCGGCTCGGAAGCGGCCTCGGGCTCCCCGGCCGTGCAGGCGAGCGCAGAAAGAACGGACAGGGCGGCGATCCAGCCGGTGGTTCTCATGCGGCTTCCCCGGTCGTTGGTGGTGCAGTGTCCCTCCGGAACCCGGCCGCGGGGTCGACGCGCGGCGCGGCTCGAACGCCATGAGGATGGCACGGTCGGGCGGTCCGTGCCACAGGCAGGCTTGTGGTCTCGGCTCCCCGCGCCTCACCTTGGATCGCGTTCGCCCATGCATCAATCCTCTCAGCACGGAGTCGGAACGTGCGCACAACTGCCGCTGCCGCCGGGCTCTCGGCGATCCTCTGCCTCGTCGGCCTCGGGCGGCTCCCGGCGCAGGAGGTGTGCTGCCGCGCGGAAGGCCTCGAGGTGGCCGACCGATACCGGGTCGAGGGCCTCGACGAGCGCCGGTTCAAGTACGAGCGGTACTGGGAGATCGTGGACCCGATCACCCGCTCCGACCGCCTCCGCGTCACGCCGCTCGGCGCGTCCGTGGAGGGAAGGGAGATTCGTGCCGTGTCCTTCGGGTCGGGCGACATCACGGTGCTTCTGTGGTCCCAGATGCACGGCGACGAGTCCACGGCCACCATGTCCCTCGCGGACCTCATGCGCTGGGTGGCCGAATCTCCGGCCGACGACGCGCTTCGCGCTCGTCTCGAGGAGCGACTGACCGTCGTGTTCGTCCCGATGTTGAATCCGGATGGAGCGGAGCGCTTCCGGCGCGAGAACGCCTACGGGGTGGACATCAACCGGGATGCGCGGCGCACCGCCACGCCCGAGGCGCGGATTCTGAAAGGTGTGCGCGACTCGATCGGGGCGGACTTCGGGTTCAACCTGCACGACCAGGGGATCAACTCGGCAGGGGAAGGCGGCGACCTGGTGGCGATCGCCCTCCTGGCCCCGGCGGCCGACGAGGAACGGTCGTGGGGATCGGGACGGGAGCGGGCCCGGCGAGTGGCCGCGGTGATTGCCGAGTCGCTGGCTCCCGATCTCGAGGGACGCGTGGCCCGGTACGACGACGCCTATGCGGCCCGGGCCTTCGGCGACAACATGCAGGCCTGGGGCACGAGCACCGTGCTGATCGAGAGCGGCGTCCTCGAGGGCGATCCCCAGAAGCAGGAGCTGAGGCGGCAGAACGTGGTGGCCCTTCTCGGCGCCCTGAACGCGATCGCCACCGGAGTCGCCGAGACGCACCCCACGGCGGCCTACGACGGGCTTCCGGAGAATCGGGGCATCGACTACGACCTGCTCGTCGCCGGAGGCTGGCTGGCGCTTCCATCGGCCGCCCCGATCCGGGCCGATGTGGCGATCCGGTTCGAGGATTCCTCGGCCCGGACGGGAGCCGCCTGGGGAGAGGTCGGGGACCTCGACGACGCCGAAGCCGTAGACACGATGCGGGCGGAAGGACTGTACCTGCATGCGGCGCCGGACCAGGACGGCGCGATCCATCGCGGCGCAGCGGCGTGCTTCTCGGTGCGCCGCGGCCCCGAGCCGGAGAGCGAGCTCGTGTGGGCGCTGCCCTGCGAACCGGACCTTGCGGACCCCGGGACCGGCGCCGACCCCTATTGAATCGAGAGACGGACACGAATGGAAGGGAAGGACCATGGCTGAAACCCCATCGACGATGCTGCCCCTCGGCACCTCGATGCCCTCATTCTCCCTCACCGATGCCATCCGTGGCGCGGAGGTCTCCGACGAGGATTTCGTGGATCACCCGGGCGTCCTCGTCATGTTCATCTGCAACCACTGTCCCTTCGTCAAGCACGTGATGGAGGAGATCGGTCGGGTGGCGGCGGACTACGGCGAGCGCGGGGTGGGAATCATCGCCATCAACTCGAACGACGTGGATCGCTATCCTCAGGACGGACCGGATCGCATGCGCGAGCTGGCCAGCCGGGAAGGCTGGAGCTTCCCGTTCCTTCTCGACGAGACGCAGGCCGTGGCGCAGGCCTTCCAGGCGGCGTGCACACCCGACTTCTTCGTGTTCGATGGGGACCGGAAACTGGTCTATCGCGGTCAGCTCGACGCGAGCCGGCCGGGCAACGACGTCCCGGTCACCGGCTACGATCTGCGATCCGCGCTGGATGCCGTGCTGGACGGGCAACCCGCTCCGGACGTGCAGGTGCCGAGCGTGGGCTGCAACATCAAGTGGAAGCCGGGCAACGAACCGGCGTACTTTGGCTGAGCGAACCGGGGTCGAGGCGCGTCGGGACCGCCGCTGCGCCCGCGCGACCACACTACGACGAGGAGGCTGTATGCGAAGGTCGCTTCTGGCGGTGTCCCTCCTGCTGGCCGCCGCGCCGGCAGCCCGGCCGGCACGAGCGCAGGCGCAGGTGCCCGAGCCTGCGGCGGACCTGATCCCGCTGTACCAGGAGGCCTTCAACAACGGGGACGGAACCGCGGTCGCCAACCTGTACACGGAGGATGCCGTACGGCTCCCGCCCGAAGGGCCCGAGATCAAGGGTCGGGAGGCGATCGCCGGCGATGTCCACAACAACTACGCCGGCACCCGCATCATCCTTCGGGCCGTGGGCGGGCTCCTGGACGGGGATGTGGCGACCCTGTGGGGCATCTTCGAGCTGAACGGGACGGATGCGCTGGGAGAGTCCTGGACGGTGGCCGGCCGTTGGATGAACGCCCTGAAGAAGACGGAGGACGGCTGGAGGATCTACCGGGACCTCTGGAACTACGGTCCCGAGGGAGAGTAACCGGGTCCGAGCCGATGTGACGGCGCGGGCGGCCGGCGAACCTTGCGCCGCCGGGCTCGAACCGGTCCGTTGCCGGTCGTGAATGTAGGCAGCACCCCCCATCGTGCCCATGAATCGGATGGAGTCGTGAGCGAAGCAGGATCGGAGAACCGTCAGGCGAGCTGTCCGGTCGCGGGAAGCGGCGCACCCGCGTCCATCCTGCCCGGCCGTTCGATCCGTCGCTGGTTCTTTCTGCTCGTCGGGCTCCTGTCGGTGGCCGTCGGATTCATCGGCGTGTTCGTGCCCGGGCTTCCGACCACCGTCTTCCTGATCCTGGCCTCGTACTTCTTCACCCGCAGCTGTCCGTGGCTGGAGGAGAAGCTGGTGAGGGCGCCCATCTTCAAGCCCTATCTCAAGTATCTGGACGGGGACCGGGCCATGCCCGTCCGGGCCCGGGTGGCCACGATCGCCATGATCTGGGCCGCGGTGGGGTCCAGCTTCCTGCTCATGGGGGCGAAAGGGGCGCTGTCGGGCTGGTTCGTCGGCGTCGTGGGGGGAGCGGCGGTGGTGGGCTCCGTGGTGGTGGCGTACGTGTTCCGCGGCCGGCGTTCCGCCTGACCCCGTCCACCCGATCGGGTGGGGCCCGCCGGACCGGCCGCCGGGTGGCAACCGGTCCCGGCCTCCATTCTCGCCGCGGGACTACATCGATCGCGCGATCGTGCTGCTGCTGCGCGCCACCAGGCTGGAGTACTCTTCCTGGATCGCCTCGGCGGCTTCCTCCCCGCCCTCACGCTCGACGAAGGTCTGCCACCACTTCATGCCGTCGGGCGAGCGGCGCCACTCCATGGACGCCGGTCCGTCCGTCATCTTCCAGATGATCGTGAGGTCCCACTCACCCGTCTCGTTCCACAGGAGCATCACCGGCGTCGGGGTTCCGGCGGCCTCGCCGGCCGGCATGTAGTGATCCTCGATGATGCGGCGGGCGTCTCCGGCCTTGCCGTTGTGATAGGACACGTTGACGATCCGGTACCAGTCCACGCCCTCCCACTTCTCGCCCTCCTGGGCCTCGGCGCGAGTGGGAAGGGCAAACAGGCAGACGAGCGCGGCTGCGAGGATGAGTCGCATGAAACCTCCGATGGATGGGGTGCGTGTGCAGTCTCGGTGCCCCACCATCCCCAACGAATGCGGTTTCGTCAAGGCCGCGGGCCGGCGCCCTCAGTCCAGCCGGGGCGGCCCTTCGCCCCGCACCACCGTGAAGCCGACCGAAGCGGCCTGGAGCCCATCCGCGCGCGCCGTGACGCGCACCTGCCCGACCTCGTCCGTGCTCTGGAGGAGGGCCAGCGCGAGCCCGTGGAAAGCCCGGCGCTCCTCGGCCTGGTAGGAGCCGTGGTCCGTCGGGTTTCCGTTCCCGACCGCGATCAGCCTCGCCGGGCCTTCGACCGAGAAGCGCACGAGGTCATCCGCCGTCGGCACGACCCGGCCCTCGGCATCCAGCACTTCCACCCGGACGTGCGCGACGTCGCGGATCCCGGAGAAGATGCGTGAGCGGTCCACGGTGAGGCGGAGCGCCGCCGGAGGCCCGGTCGTCTGCACCTCCTCGGTGATCACCACCTCATCCCCCACCTTGCCGACCGCCCGCAGCACGCCCGGCTCGTAGGGGACGTCCCAGGACAGGTGAAGGTCCGCGGTGGTCGGGAAGACGGGGGGCGTCTCGTAGCCGTTCCAGCTGCCGGTCGTGCCCTGCCGGGGAAACTCCAGCCGCTTCTCGGCGATGAAGCGACCGTTCAGGTAGAGCTCCACCGCGTCCACGTTGGTGTAGGCGAGTACGGGAATGAAGCGTCCCTCCTCGCCCTCCCAGTTCCAGTGGGGGAGGAGGTGCAGCATCGGCTCGTCCGTCCACTGGCTCTGGTAGAAGTAGAAGCCGTCGTCCGGGAACCCGACCAGGTCGAGAACCCCCGAGGTCGAGTTCTTGCGGGGCCAGCGGGACTCGCCCAGGTAGTCCACCCCCGTCCACATGAAGTCACCGATGAACCAGTCGTTCATCGACACGAACTTCCACAGCTGCTCGGGGCGGATCATCGTCGCCGTGTAGAACGGCCGGACCCGAGCCGAGTCGGGCGGCAGCATGTACTCGCCGCGGGTGCCCCACACCACCACGCTCTCCGTCCCCACGTGTTTCCAGTCCGGGTGCGCCTGGCGCTCGGGCCACGCGTACAGCTCACGCCGCTCGTGCCACCGGTCCACGTAGTTGTATCCGACGATGTCGAGGAGCTCGAGGAACCCTTCGGTGGTCGCCCCGTCGTCCGCGTAGATGTGGTCGTTGCCGGTGGTCAACGGACGGGTGGGATCCTCGCGGCGCGCGATCTCCACCAGGCGGGCCAGCACCTCCTCGCCGCCGGGGGCGTGCTGCTCGCCGATCTCGTTCCCGAGACTCCACATCACCACCGAGGGGTGATTCCGGTCCCGGCGCATGAAGTCCACCAGGTCCCGCTCGTACCAGTCGCCGAAGTAGACGTGGTAGCCGTACTCCACCTTGCCGTGCGTCCACTCGTCGAATGCCTCGTCCATCACCAGGAGGCCGAGCCGGTCGCACAGGTCGAGGAACTCGGGCGCTGGCGGGTTGTGGGCCGTCCGCACCGCGTTGACGCCCATTTCCATCAGCTTGCGGAGCCGGCGCTCCCACACCGCCTCCGGCACGGCCGCTCCGACCGGCCCGCCCCCGTGATGCAGGTTGACACCCAGCATCTTCACCTGCTCGCCGTTGAGGAGGAATCCGCGGTCCGCATCGTACTGGATGCGGCGGATGCCGAACGGGGTCGCGAGCCCGTCCACCGCCTCCCCGCCGGGGTCGAGAACGGACGTCTGCAGCGAGTACAGGGTCGGCGAGTCGAGCGACCACAGGGCGGGGTCCGTCACGACCATCTCCTGCCGGATCTCCATGCCGGCCCC
>NZ_JBZQEK010000152.1:0-2835 GCF_058719085.1 Candidatus Benthicola sp. | reverse complement strand
CCGTGGCCTCACCGGCCGGCCGACTCGAGCCTGATTCGCTGCCGCTTGGTTCCGGATCGGAACACGGAGGAGGATACCACGATCGGCCGGACCTCGCCACGCCGGAAACGGCCTCGGCCGGCCTTCCAGTCGGGGCGCCCGGATTTGGCGTCGAGGCGCCCCGCGCCGAGACTTTCCGAGCGCAGCGAGGACTACCGGGGAACCGCCATGCCGCAGGTCCCCGGCTCCTCGATGCACAAAGGGCCGGTCATCTCTGACCGACCCTCGAGTCGGGGCGCCCGGATTTGCCGTCGAGGCGCCCCGCGCCGAGACATTCCGAGCGCAGCGAGGACTACCGGGGAACCGCCATGCCGCAGGTCCCCGGCTCCTGGATGCACGAAAGGCCAGCCATCCTTGGCCAGCCTTTCAGTCGGGGCGCCCGGATTTGAACCGGGGACCTCTGCGTCCCGAACGCAGCGCTCTACCGGACTGAGCCACGCCCCGAATTGTCGTCTTCATCCAAGCGGGCAACCGGATGCTTTGTATGCTCCGCATCCAAAGGTCCGGCCGCACTGCCTTGGTGCGTCTTCGTCCAAGCGGGCAACCGGATTCGAACCGGCGACCTCAACCTTGGCAAGGTTGCGCTCTACCAGCTGAGCTATGCCCGCGGAGCCACCGGTCGGATTTGAACCGACGACCGCTCGATTACGAATCGAGTGCTCTACCCCTGAGCTACGGTGGCCGGTGAAGTGGAGCCGGCGGGAGTCGAACCCGCGACCTCATGAGTGCGATTCATGCGCTCTCCCAACTGAGCTACGGCCCCAATGCGTACGGTTCCAGCCGGCTTCCAGCGAAGCCACCGTGCTCTCCCTCGTCGCGACGAAGTCGCGACCCTTTTTGCGGCGCAGCCGCGAAAAGCACTGAGCTACGGCCCCAGTGATGTCCGGGATATCGTCTGGGACGGGGCTGACGGGACTCGAACCCGCGACCTCCGGTGTGACAGACCGGCACTCTAACCAAGCTGAGCTACAGCCCCAGATCACCGCCTACCTGTAAACAGCAGGGCACCGTCCGAATCCGGCGGCACCAGCGCCGTCTTCGAGAGGGCGCACTCGACACTCGATGGGGCCTACTGGACTCGAACCAGTGACCTCTACGATGTCAACGTAGCGCTCTAGCCAGCTGAGCTAAGGCCCCCGAGACAGCGAGAGCGGGGCCTGCGCCCCGCTCGTCAGACGGCAAAAAGTAGGATGTGGCGCCGTCCGGGTCAAGGTCGCGGGAAGGGTGCCGGAGACGGTCACGACTGCCGCGGATCGGCCGTCCGCGAACGGTCGGAAAGAGGCGCGATGTGGCTCGGCGCGCCGGTCCGTTCGTCTTGCATCGGTCCGGCGACGTGATACCTTGACGCGGCTCGGACCGAAGTACCGCGGGTTCCCACGATGACGCGGGGTGTGGGAGTCGCGCAGGGCGATCCGTCTGAAGAGCGACATCGATACATGAAGCTACTCACGAGGCTCATCGGAGCCGCCGCATTCGTGGCGGTGATGAGCGGACTTCTGTTCCTTCTCGCCGGCGAATCCGACGAGAGTCCCGCCACGTCGGCATGGGCGCAGGAGCAATCGGCCGGTGAGCAGGATCCCGGCATGGCGCCGGCAGAGCAGGAGCTTCCGCCGGGCATCAGGTCCTTCGCGCCGACCGGCCAGACCGCCGCGGAGGCGATCGCCGCTCACATGGTCGCCTCCGAGGGACCCGAGCAGCCGATCCCCTTCAATCACCGGTTCCACACCCAGGAGCTCCTGATGCAGTGCGAATACTGCCACGGGGGCACCGAGTCGTCCGTCGTCGCGGTGATTCCGCCATTGGAGCTCTGCATGGGCTGCCACCGGATCGTGGGGGCGCAGCTCGAGCCGATTCAGAGGTTGCGCGGTTATTGGGAGAGAGGCGAGCCGGTTCCGTGGGAGCGGGTCTACAAGACGCCCGATTTCGTGCAGTTCCCCCACCGGGCGCACATCCGCTCGCAGGTGGAGTGCGAGGAGTGCCACGGAAAGGTCGAGGAGATGGACCGCGTCTACCAGTTCTCCTCCCTGAAGATGGGGTGGTGTCTCGCCTGCCATTGGGCCGCCGGCGAGGAGACGGACGTAGCGACGGACAGACTGCTCGTCGAGGAATTCCCGCCGCCTCCGACACCGGAAGGACGTCAGCCCATAGGCCTGTATCCACGCGCAATCGACCAGGAGTATGCGTCCAGTCGCGGACCGATCGACTGCACCGCGTGCCACTATTGAGATCCGGCACCGACAGAGACCGATAGCGAATGAACAACGGCGATCGAAACATGAACAGTGACGGAGGCCCGGGGAGGGTCGCAGCCCGGGGCGACGTCGGACCCGGAGGCACGTCACGCCGCGACTTCCTCAAGGTCCTCGGGGTCGCCGGGGCCGGCGCCGCTGCCACCAGCTGCGGACCGCCCGACATGGGCGACAAGCTCATCCCGTACCTGGTCCCGCCCGAGGACATCGTTCCGGGCACGAACGTGGAGTACGCGACGGTCCTGAAGGACGGCGGGCCGGAGCCTCTCGGTGTGCACGCGGTCGTTCGTGACGGGCGAGTCATCAAGCTCGAGGGCAATCCGAGATTCCCGAACCAGGGGCGCCTCTCCGCCCTCGCCCACTCCGCCCTCCAGGACCTGTACGATCCGGACCGGATCGCCGGGCCCCGCACCCGGACCGGCACCGGCCTCTCCGAGGCGAACTGGGACGATGCCATCGCGGCGGTCGCCGAGGCGATCGTGCCCGGCCGGACGGTGCTGCTGACGGGACCGGCGACCGGATCGACAGCCGAGCTCTTCGCCCGGTG